>JAGOBX010000047.1 GCA_017999075.1 Candidatus Babelota bacterium
CATTAATAATGTTTATTAAAACTTCTAAAAACCCGAAAAATGCTGTGAATTTTGAATGCAATTTTCAAGTTAAATAATTATAAATGAAATTAAGGAAATGTCTAACAGAAATTAAAGTTTGACCAAAATACATATTTTAAAAATTAAAAATACTTTTGACATAAAAAAATATTGGTCTATAATAATAACTTAACAGTTTTATAATTTTGATAATATCGGCAACTTTTTTGTATTATTCAACTTATGAAAATTAAATTAGACTTTAGAAATTTTTCTTTGAATGCTGATTTGTTCGATACTGAAATTAGCAAAAAATTCTATGAACGCCTGCCGCTGACGGTTAATGAACTTACGCGCTGGGGCAATGAACTCTACGGCTCTATAGGTATTGATTTAGGCGAAGAAAAACCTGTTCATTTAATTTCGGAAGGCGGGCTTGCCTATACAAACCGCGGTAATTATCTTTGCTTATTTTTTGGGCAAAAACCTGCTTGGGCTGTTGAATATATCGGTAAAATACAAGGCGATGAATGGCAGAAATTGATAAAAGCTGATACTGACAGTTTAACGATAACACAAGCATAGAAATGATTGCAAAGCATAAGTCGCGTTTTCAGAAAATCTTTCTTAACTGTTAAGATTTATAAAATAAATATTTATGGGTAATCAATGAATATTCAAAAAAACAATAATAAAACAATCGAATGGCTGCTTGATTCTGATGATGTTTCAATAAGATATCGAACATTGACTGAACTGCTTGACATTCCTGAAACAGATAAAAAAGTTTCATCCCTTAAAAGACAAATATCAGAGAGTAAACCTGTGAAGGATATTTTGGATAATATGCATCCGGATGGTTATTGGCTGCAGAAAAAGTCTACAACAGGCGAAATGATTGGTGATGCTATAGAATACGGAGCCTTTGCAACTACACATTTCTGCCTGTCATATTTAGCGGAATTGGGAATGACAAAAGAAAGTCCTGAAATAGCAAAAGCCTGTGAACGATACCTGAATCTTCAAAAAGAAGACGGCGACTATTGGAATCATATGTCCTGTCTGACCGGATACAATATCCGTACATTTATCAGATTAGGATATAAAAATGATTTCAGAATTCAGCGTTCAATAAATTTATTGCTTTATACTAACCGTTTTGACAACGGCTATCTTTGCGATATGCACGAAAAGAGAAACAAAAAAAGTAAAAGTTGCATCAGAGGCGCAGTTAAAGTTCTTTTGGCGTTTGCTGAACTGCCTGAGTATTGGAATCATCCGCGTGTTAAAAACTTAATAGATTATTTTTTAAAAAGAGATGCTATTTTTAAAACTGCTGATAAAAATAAGATAGTAAATGAAGATATAAACCGCTTATCATATCCAATAATTTGGCGTGCGAATATTTATGAAATATTATATGCTTTGAGTAAAATGGGTTATGGAAAAGAAAGACGGTTGGAACGCGCATGGAGTCATTTAGAAGCGAGGCAGACTAATAATGGAAAATATATACTTGATTGGACTCCTGTTCAATGTCCCTGGAAAATAGGAAAACGTAAACTTGAAAATAATTGGGTTACGTTTTATGTTTTGCTCGCAATGAAATATAAATGATTTAACCTAAAAACTGAAAGGGAAATTTCAAAATTTAAAATGGCGCACAAAATATAGCTTGGCTAATTATTAGGATTCATTATGGAAGTGTTTCCAAACTTTCCTAAAAAAAAGATTTTTTTCTGCTAATCATCGCGAATAAAACTAAAAAAAATCCTGATACAAACGAGATAATTCCTCCAAAGCATAAAGTGTCTCCTGACTTCATATGCAAGGATTATGCAATTATTATTTTTTAAAAAAGATGTCTGAAAAAATCGGACTAACTTCAGCATTAAGAAAAGTATATCCTGAAACAATAAATGAAATACTAACTTGCGCAATGTTTGGCATATCAGAAGAACACCCGTTGTATCTATGTGAAGCATGATCTGATATTACAGCAGTTGATTGCTAAAGCAATCTATATTCACAAAGACTCAGTGAATTATTACGGGATATCGGAATAAACGACAATCAGAGATATAATTTTTTTAATGAATGGCGTGAAACCAACACTGATACCAAACATATTGTTTTTGATATTTCTTCTATATCATCGCATAGTAAAAATATTGATTATGTTGAATGGGGAAAGAATAAGGACGATAAAAAACTTCCGCAAGTTAATATCGGTTTGGTATTGGGCGAGCCATCCGAACTGCCGTTATATTATACAACGTATCCCGGCAGTATAAAAGATGTAAGCACATTAAAAAACCTGACAGCTCATAATATATGGTTAAAATTAAAGAAAACCATATTTCGTTCTTGACCGCGGATTTTATAGCGGACCTAATATAAAACAATTATCAGACGAGGGTTTTACTTTCATTATGCCTCTGCCTTTTTCAACGAATATTTCAAAAGATTTGATAAAAAATTACAGCAAAACAATTACGCATCATTCTAAATCCTTTATGTACAATGATTCAATATTTTTTTCGAAGGCAGATTATTTTTGTTTTTTATTTCGCTTATCATATATGCCGCTATAGATAAGATTATGAGAAAAAATAACCTTTACAAGAAATATTCATTAAACGAAATGATTTATGAATTAAAAAAAATTAAACTACTGAAACTTCCAGATGGTCAAAAAATTATTTCAGAAATTTCAAAAAAGCAAAAAGATATTTTTAAAATTTTTAATATACAATTTTAAAAAATTTAGATACAGGCATAATTTATACTGATTTCGGAATAATTATTTTTATTCCAGGGCAGTCATTCTTTACATAATCAAGATATGAATCATCTTGAATAATTTTTTTCCAGTAAGGATATGTTTTGCATTGATGAGGTCTACAATCATATATTAAGCATTTATTTTTTTCTGTTAAAAAAATGCATCTGTAATCAGATTCGTTTTTTTTTATTTCTATAAGAGTTGTTTTAAGATTCTCTTTTTTAGTATATTTTTTTTTAAAATCTTTTAACGGTATTCCTAAAAAATCAGATATATTTTTTTGTTCTGTATCTGTAAGCCATACATAACCTGTTGCTCCAGAACAGCAATTCCCGCATTGAATACAATTGAATTGTATTCTGTCTGTTTTAATTGATTTTATAATTTCATTCATAATTCTGATAATATTATATTTTTACCAATTTTATATTTTCTTTTTTTAATTCTTCAAACAATTCATCAACCGGAGGTTCGTAAGGTTTTATTCTTATTTGGTTGTCGAGATAAAAATAAGTTACAAAATCAGTGACGTGATCTACTTTAATTTTTGCTGTGGAAATTGTTAACCGAATTCCTGTAAAACATTTTTCACTAACACAAATTTTGCCGTCTTTTCCTTTTTCAATTATTTCAGCAAGAATTTTTCTATCTTCAACAAGTTTTTTCAAACGTTTAACAATTTCTTCATCTTGATTTCTAAGTTTATCCAGCATTTCTTCATGTTTTTCTGTAAATTCATTTTTAGCCTTTAACTCCAACAACCGTTTTATATCAAGCCGTCCGCTTTTATAAAATTTTTCAAGTGAAACAATATATGTTTCACTTTTTTTCATTTTTTCGAAAACTTCAGGATCAGAACCAGCTTCTACAGTTGTAACAGTAGCAATTTTAGAGCCGAGAATTTTTGCAAATACAGATTTACCGGCTCTTATTATTCCGCCGACAATCAATCCTTTTCCTCCTGTCAATACCACGACATTTTGCGCGGCATTAACAACACTGTGCATCAAAGAGTTTGATACTATGACATTTCTCCTGCAGAATACCGTAGCCTGTTCAATAAAATTTGTAATCATATTGCCTTTAACTGTTATCTTGCATTTATAGTTTCCTGAAATTCCGCGTCTAACATAAAGATTATTTCCGCATTCTACAGTTGCACCTTCAATATTTGAAACATAAATATCTCCGCCTGCTTTTACACTGAATCCTTCTTTTATAGTTCCGCTTATTATAACTGTTCCGGGAAACGTTATATTCCCGGTTCTATTATCTATATTGCCTATTATATGCAAAGCTTCTTCAACATAAAATTTGTAACCTTCACGGAACGCCATACCGCTAATCTGCGCAGAAATTTTCAAACCGTCTTCTGATAATACCGCATTTTTACCTGCGCGCAATTGAAAATTTTTACCTTTTGGCGGAGAAATTTCCTCGCCAAAAACATTGATTCCAGGAGTCCCTTCTTTTGGCGGAATTTTTTTCACTATAAGATCTTTTGACCTCACAGAATCAAGCGGTTGAATTCCATAAATTTCTTCAAGTTGTTTTTCTTCTGAAGATTTTTCTTTATTTTGATTAACAAAAGGAAACAACAGCACTGCGTCCTGGCCAGAAACAGGATTTATTCCTTCCGAAATTAATAATTCCATCTTTTTTTTCAAATTTTTTAATGAATTTTTTATCAGGTCAAGATTCGGTTTATAAATATTTTTTTCAATAATTTTATTTTTTATCTCATCATAATCTACTGGAAGTCCACCATATTGCGGAGGAATTAAAGTTATATAAACCTGCATTTTATCAGAAGAAATATTAAAAAAATATTTTCCGTCAAGTTCGGGTTCAGGCTGACGAGGACCTATTTTAACTTCTTCTGCCGAACTTTTTTCCATTTCATTTTTCAATATTTCCAAATCAATCCCGGAATTATAATTAAATTCCCTTAATTGCTGAATTGCTTCTTCAACTTTCGCTTTTTTCCCATTGCCTCTCGGAGGAAATGAAGTCAGCATAAGCCCTTTTATTGTATTCAATATAACAAAAAAACCGTCTAAATCTTTCCGTTCTTTTCCTTTTTTAAAAATCTTAATTACATAAGTTTGTTTTTTTAAATTTAAAAAACTTTTATTTGGATGCTGTAATATTTCATAATCAAGATCGTCTTCCGAACATTGAAAATGTTCCACTCCTTTCTGCATGCACTCTTTAATTGAAGCTCCAGCTATCTGTATAGGATAACTATTTTTAATTTTAAAGAACATTTGCCTCAAAGCATTTTTATCTTCATTTTTTCCGATCAATATCGCATTAAGGCGTAATATTTTTTTTGACTGCGACATATATCTGTCAACATCAATAAATAATGCATTCTGAGAAGGTATATTTAAAAATTTCACAGCAAGCTGATACAATAATTGCGAATCATATCCTTCAAAAAGAGCGTTTTTCCTTAATTTCAAGTTTTCAAAAATAACCGGTTGGCCGGATTCTGTTTTTATAGAATCATTGGAATAAATTATTTTTTCAATATCAGGTTTTACAAATCCTTCCATAACTATATTTTCAAAAGAACTTGAAAATGCTATTTTTTCATATTTTTTTTCAATAATTTTTTCTATTCCGTCAAGAACAATCTTAACTCCTTCAACTATATTTCCGTCAACTCCGACAATCCGGCGGCCATTATTATTAATTATAGAATCAAAGGGTTTTACTTTTTCAGAAAGTTCTGTCAAAGTTTTATTAATTTGAATTATAGATTCTGTTTTTTTAGAAAATCTGGAATCAGTCTGAGGAACATTATTTTTTTTCAATTGCTCTATTTCATTCTTTAAAGTAATTAAATTCCGTTCACAGAATTTTTTTTGGTCAATAATTTTATTATATTCGTCTCTTTCATTTTTAAACATCCCCAAATTTATAGAAATAGGTTCGCTGTCAAGCACAACTTTTGTTTTATTAG
The DNA here is from genome assembly GCA_017999075.1 of Candidatus Babelota bacterium. Taxonomy (GTDB): domain Bacteria; phylum JAGOBX01; class JAGOBX01; order JAGOBX01; family JAGOBX01; genus JAGOBX01. The sequence continues at coordinate 5,754 of JAGOBX010000047.1, forward strand.
CTGGAATATATAACAGACTGCATAATTCCGAAAAATATTTTTTTTTATGATTAACGGATTCTATGTGATTTTCTATTTGTTCAAGCCGTTCAAGTGATTTATCATCAAGTTTTTCACTTTCAATTTTTTTGCGTTCATCTTCATATTTTCTTATATCCGCATCCAAAAAAGATAATTTTTCTTTGTATCTTTTTAACACAAAAACATAATCAGCAGAAACTTCTTCTTCAGACCCAGGAGTAGAATATTTTGCAAAATATTCGTTTATTTTATCAAAATTAATTTTAGGATATATTTCATCCGCATTTATTTTCAATGTATTATATCGGTTCTTCAAATTATCTATATTTTTATAATATTCTTGTGCGCGTTTATCATCAACAGCATTCGACACAAGAAAATTTTCTATGTCATTGATTTCCTTTTCAAGTTGATCCATTGACAAAATGTATTCCAGCAAAACTTTAATCTGGCTGTCTTCTATTCCGGTTTCAAGCGTGTATATCGATTCTCGCCTGCTTCCTATCCTGTTTGCTGAAACTTCATTTCTTATAAACAATTCACTACGTTCAATTGCTCTTTCTCCAGGACCTGTCAGAATCAAGGACTTTCCACTTTCAATAAAACAATCTTTTATAATATCTTCAACAATTATATTCCCTGAACATTTTATGTTAGTTGATTTTTCTATTCGAGGAGTTTTGATATTACCTCCGCAGTTTAAAAACCCATTTTGGAAATTGAATATTCCATCTCTAGATATAATATTACCACCGCAGTTTAATTCAGAATCAAGAATTTTATATGTAAAAATATCGCCGGTAACATTTATAATTGAACCCGAATCTATTATTCCATGAACTATAACGCTTCCATCAAAATCAATGTTACCGGTACCTAATTCAACTGATGCGTCAGAATCTATTTCTATGACAGGCAAAACATTAAGCTCATTATGTTTCCATTGAATTAATCCTGATATAGTTGAAAAAATTTTCGTTCCGTCAGAAGATATGGCAACATTTTTACCAGGGATAATACCCGTATCATTTTTGGTTCCTGTTTTATCAATGAATGAATATAACAATTGTCCTGGCGCAACTTCAAGATATTTTTTTTCAATTATTTCAAAAATCGATATTGAATCAAATAAAAACAAATATCTTCCAAAAGAATACACCAATTCATTATTTGTTTCATTTATGTCAGATATTATAAACAACTGGCGGTCAGGCATATTATTTCCTTATTATTTTTTAACAGGGCTCATAGTTAATTCATTTATTTTTTTAATGTTTCAACATCATCTAATAAATGGACTACCATACCGCTGCGCAGTTTCGGCTCAAACCATGTTGATTTTGGAGGCATAATCTGTCCTGCATCAGCAATATCCATTAGTTCATCTAATGATGTAGGATACATTGAAAATGCTACTGCATATTTTCCTGAATCAACTAATTTTTCAAGTTCAGCTGAACCGCGGATACCTCCCACAAAATTAATTCTATTGTCTGACCTCGGATCTTTTATTCCCAGAAGAGGATTAAGTATATTTTTCTGCAATATTGAAACATCAAGAGAATCAACAGGAGAATCATTATCATATATTTCTTTTTTCGGTTGGAGTTTATACCATTTTCCATTTATATACATTCCGATATTTTTTGTTTCTGCCGGAGAAAAACATTTTTCGTCAACAGGCGTTATTTCAAATTTTTCTTTTATTTTTTCAAATAAAACTTGCTCTGTCAAACCGTTTAAATCTTTAACCACCCTATTATAAGGCATTATTTTAAGCTGATTATCAGGAAACAGAACTGTAAGAAAATAATTATATTCTTCTTTGCCGTTGTGATTATTATTCTCGGATTTCTTTAATGCTCTAACTCTGTATCCTGAAGCTGCTCTGTGATGACCGTCCGCAACATATAATGCAGGAACTTTTTTAAAAGCAGAACAAAGTTTTTTAATAAGTTTGTCGTCGGTAATTAAATATAACGTATGCCTGACTTCCAATCCGCTGTCTGCAGTTGAAAAATCATAAACCGGAATAGTATCCAGGCACGAATTAACTAAATCATCGATTTTCTTACGGCTGCGGTAAGTTAAAAAAACAGGTCCGGCATTGCAGTTTGTTTCATAAACATGACGGGCTCTGTCGTCTTCTTTATCTTTACGGGTTAATTCATGTTTTTTTATAAGATTTTTTTCGTATTCATCAACTGAAGCGCAGGCTAATAATCCAATCTGAATATGATTTCCCATTTGTTGTTTATAAATATACAGGCAAGGTTTATTCTCTATAAGAAGATAACCTTCGTCTATAAATTTTTTAAAATTACTTTTAGCAGTTTCATAAACCTTATCACTATATAAATCAATTTTAGGATCCAAATCTATTTCAGGTTTTGTAACATGAAAAAAACTGTATTTATTTCCTTCCGCGAGTTTTCTGGCTTCGTCAGAATTTAAAACATCATACGGTAAAACAGCTAATCTGCTTGCAATTTCCGGATTAGGTCTTAATCCTCTGAAAGCTTTTATTGTAGACATGATTATAAATCCCCCTTGAAAAATAATGAGAATAAATAATATAAAATTTTTTAATAAAAATCAATCTTTAAATTATGAAATAATATTGACTTATTTTTTTGTATCAGTATAATATGAAACATTATGAAAAAATATATGGTGTTATTCGGGTCAAACGGATATTTTGGACATTATATATGCCAGGAATTGATAACCCAGGGATATAATGTTATAGCATTTAAATTTCCGCATTTCAGATCTACTATTATTGAGCATCCGGATGTGGAATATTTTGAGTTCGATATCAGAACGGACCCGGCCGATAAAAAAGAATATTTTAAAAAAATTTTTGAAGGTAAAAGTATAAAAGGATTAATTAATGCGGCAGCTCTTCTTGGAGCATCAGATTACGATTCTAATTATAAAACAAATGCTCTTGGAGTAAAAAATCTTGCAGAACTCGCAAAAATGTTTAATATCCCCAGATTTGTTCACGTAAGCACTGTTTGTGTAATCAAACCTATAAAAGGACCTTACGGAATAGCAAAAATGGAAGGAGATAATTTTTTAAAAAATTCCGGAATAAATTATACTATTTTTATTCCTGCATTGTTATTAGGTGTGGAAAGTCTGGGTTTGGGTAGAATTCTAAAAAATGTTTTCAAATTACCTTTTTTCGTCCCTTTAATAGGCGGCGGAAAAGAAACTCAACATCCTATTTACATAAAAGATTTTGCCCATTACATTGTCAAATGCGTTGAAACAGAAAAATGTATAAATAAAATTTATCAAATAGGCGGAGATACGGTAATTTCTTTTAAAGAGTTTGTAGAAATGATTTTAAAATTTAAGAACAGAAAAAAAATTTTTATAACATTTCCTGTTTTTATAGCAAAAATAATAGCTAAATATTTTCAGTTAACACAAAAACGGCCTTTATTTACACTCGAACATATTAAAGGAATTCTGCAGGATTCTAATCTGGATACTTCAGAACTTGTAAAAGACCTTAATTTTAAACCAACGCCATTGAATACCGCATTAAAAGAATGCCTTGATAAACTCGGGGATAATTGGAACTATTATTTAAACGGATGGAATGAACGGGTTATAAAAATCGGCAAATAAATTTATGGATAATAATAAAACAAAATTCATCAGTGTAGTAATCCCTGCTTATAATGAAGAAGATTCCATATCTGTTTTAATATCTAAATTAAAACAGTTTGAAAATATTCTCGAAATAATTGTTATTGATGACGGTTCTTCTGACAATACATCTTTAAAAGCCGAAGAAGCCGGTGCCACAGTTATTAAACAGCCTTATAACATAGGTAATGGAGCCGCAATAAAAAAAGGAATACTTAACGCCAAAGGAGATTATGTTCTTTGTATGGACGCTGATCTTCAGCACCCGCCTGAAGAAATTCCAAATATGATAAAACATTCATATAAATACGATATGATAGTCGGATCGCGCACATCAGAATCAGGAGTTTCAAAATTCAGGGGATTTGGAAATTTTTTCTTAATAAAAATAGCTGAATTCATTTCAGGTTATAAAATTCCTGATTTAACTTCAGGGTTCCGCCTTATAAATCGGGAAAAATGCCTGAAAGTAATTCATTTATTTCCAAACCAATATTCTTATCCTACTACTGTCACATTGGCTTTTTTCAATAATGGTTACGCAATAAAATATCTGCCGATGAAAACTATTACAAAACGGCAAACAGGAAAAAGCAATATAAAACCTTTTCGGGATGGAATAAGGTTTATAATAATTATATTGAGAATAGTAATGTTGTTCAATCCTTTAAAAATTTTTCTACCAATTTCTTTTTTTATGTTTCTCGCCGGAACAATACAAAGCAGTTACGCTATTTTTTTTCTTAAGACCGGAATAAAACAAGCTTCAATAATATTTTTTGTAAGTTCAATATTAATATTATGTTTTGCAATGCTCGCAGAACAGATTTCTCAACTAAGAAAAAATATATATTTATAAAATGAAACTTTCTAACTATACAAGATTATTAAAAGACATTTCAATAACAAGATTAAACAGGTTTTCAGGGAACCCGTCAAAACTTAAGATGTTGTATTACGCTATCACATGGAGATGCAACAGCAATTGTATATTCTGCGATGTGAAAAAATTAAATCGAAAAGACTTAAAAGAATTAACATCTAAAAACATCGGTAAAATTTTCGAAGATAAATATTTAAAAAGGCTTGAATATTTAAAAATTACTGGTGGCGAGCCTACTGTAAAAGAAGATTTGATAGATATTATAACAGAAATTTATAATAAAAGCAAACCATCTTATATAGGCATAACTACCAATGGATTGAACACAGATATTATAAAAGATCTGGTAGGTAAAATTACAAATTTCGATGTTTCTCTATCCCTAAGAATCAGTGTGGACGGAATAAACGAAAATTATAATAAAATCAGAAATTGCGGTGGCAATGCATTTGAAAAAGTCACAAAAACATTGGAAACTTTGAAACAATTTCAAAATAAAAAAAATCTAACTATAGGTATTAATCAAACGGTAAGTGAAGAAACTCTCAATAATATTGATGACGTAAAAAAATTATCTGAAAATCTCGGATATGAATATTATTTATTTTTTGCTCTTCCAACAAGAAATTTATGGAAACCAGATACTAAAACAATTCTATCTAATGATATTAAAGATTATCTGCCGGTTGAAAAATTTTCAAATGACCAAATTGAAAAAATTTTCAAAAACAATATAAATCAATCCACATTAAGCCTTTTAACCCATAAAAACAGTGAAAATTTACTGAGTTTAAAATATTATCAAGATGGGTTTTACAACAGAATTAAATTAAATAAAAAAAAACCTAACAGCCCATGTCTTGCATTATTTAACAGATGCATTCTTGACCCTTACGGCAATATTCTTACATGCAACTATATTACAAATCCAGTCGGCAATGCATCAGAAGACGGCTTCTCAAAAGTATGGAATTCAGAATCTTCAAAGACAAACAGAAAATTAGTTAAAAACTGCGATAAATGCTGGCTCGGATGTGAAGTTATACCAAACGCAATTTACTCAGGCGAAATTATCAAATGGATATTGTCTCAACTTTTAAGCGGAAAATAAAATTATAAATTAATTTCCAGAAAAAATCTGAATTCTAAATGTCGCAGCAAACAGGGTAAGAACCGAGATATTTAATAAACGAACAATAATTATCTAATTTTTTCAATACAGCCTGAATTTTAGGGTCATCTATGTGTCCAAAAAAATCAATAAAAAACACATAATTCCACGCAACATTTTTATAAGGTCTTGATTCTATTTTAGATAAACTTATTTTGTTTTTAGCGAACGGTTCAAGACATTTATACAAAATCCCAACCCTGTCTTTAGCAGCAAATGCTATAGACGTTTTATCATTTCCGCTAATTGAATTTTTTTGTTTTCCGATAACATAAAATCTTGTCATATTATTTTTATAATCTTCAATTTGTTCAGCAAGAATATTAAGCTTATAAATTTTAGCTGAAAGCGAACTGCTTATAGCTGCGCAATTTTTCTTTTCAGAAACAATTTCAGCTGCAAGAGAATTGCTTTCTACAGGAATCAGCTTTATATCTTTCTTCAAATTATTTATTATCCAATTTTCACATTGTCCGAAAGATTGCGGATGTGAATAAACTGTATCGATTTTTTTCAAACTTGATTCTTTTGAAATTAAAAAATGCGATACTTTAATCATAAGTTCGCCAGATATTGTTAACGAAGTAGTCAATAATTTATCAAGAGTATATGTTACTACTCCATTATTAGAATTTTCTATAGGCGCTATTCCGTAATCACCATTATTTTTTTCTACTTCTGTAAACACAGAGGAAATTGAATTTGCATATATCAAATCCGATTCAGGAAATTTGGTTTTAGCGGCTATATGTGTAAAAGATCCTTCAGGCCCAAGATATATAATTTTGAGTTTCCGTTCAATTAATCTTGACGCAGCCATTACATTTGAATATATATTTTCAAGAAAAACTTCAGGGAATCCTTTATTTAATGATTTTATGCTGTTTAATATTTCATTTTCTCTGGCAGGATCAAAAACAGGTAAATTCAATTTTTTTTTTATTTTACCTATCTTTTCTGCGTATGACAATCGTTGATCAAGAAGCGAAATAATTTTTTTATCAATAACATTAATGTTTTTCCGTAATTCAGATATATCTAATTTATTATTTTTTAATACCATTAAACACTATATCCTTTTCTTTATTATTTAAAATCAAATATTGCCCTGGAGCAATACGGATATCAAACAAAGAAAATCCGCCTATAGACACTCTGGTAAGTTTTATTACAGAATGATTTATTATGTCACACAATTTTCTTATAACACGATTCTGCCCTGAATATATTGATATTTCAACCCAAGAATTGGATTTCAAAGTCTTTAATATTTTAGCAGAAACACATTTAACAGTTTTACCCTCAAATCTGATATTCTTTTTCAGTTTATCAAGTTCTTCTTTCGTAGGCACTCCTTCAACTTTAGCGTGATATACTTTTAAAATTTTATTCGAAGGATGCTGTATAGCCTGGGCATAATCTCCGTCATTAGTCAATATTAATAAACCTTCGGTATCATAATCAAGCCGGCCTACAGGATACAAGTTTTTCCACCCTCTGATTTTCATCAAATAATCCATAACAGTAGTTCTGCCTTTATCATCAGAAACAGAAGTTATACAACGTTTTGGTTTATAAAATAACACATAAAGTTTCTTAGTAAATTGAGACAAACGAAGGATTTTTCCGTTATATTTTATAATATCAATATCAGGATCAATTTCTTCAAACGGATTTAAACATGATATATTATTTACTGTTACCAATCCATCC
>JAGOBX010000536.1 GCA_017999075.1 Candidatus Babelota bacterium
GTGTAATCCTTTTTAAAAAAAAATAAAATTCTATAAAATTAAAAAAAACAGCTTGAATTAAAAATTAAAATTCAAGCTGTTTTTTACTTAGATCTCAGAAAATTTTTCAATATTCTGATGCAATTTTCAGAATTATTTTTTCTTTCCTGAAACCTTTTCTGTATAAACTGAAGGGAATGCAGCATAAAATGAAGCTGCATTAATAAGATCTTTTATAGGAACTTGATCTTCAACCTGGTGAGCATGAATTTCATTTGCAGGACCAAATCCAATACAAGGAACTTTATGCATTCCCATAATTGCTACTCCATTAGTGCTGAATACCCATTTTTTCAATTGAGGTTTTTTCTTAAATACTAAATCATAAGTAGAAAGACCTGCTTGACATAACTGATGTTTTTCTTCTAATAACCATGTCGGAAAATATTTTTTTGTCGGATATTTCAAACCTGTATATGAAGGGGTATCGTACATTAAAACTTCAACTTTAAAATCAGTTGGTTTTAATCCTGCGCGTTTGCAAGCATTTTTAACTTCATCAACAGCTATCTTTTCATTTTCTCCGAGAGTAAGTCTTCTATCAAGATGAATATAAGCTTCTCCTGCTACAGCGCAAAGAGATGGACTTTTGGAACTTATATGAGAAATTGTAACAGTTCCTTTTCCAAGAAAATCATGTTTTTTCAAACGTTCATTCAATTTTTCTATTTCAAGAGCTACTCTGGACATCATATAAACAGCATTTTTTCCGCGTTCTGGAGCGCTGCCATGACATGATTTACCGAAAGTAGTAACTCCGATTTCCATTCTTCCGCGATGACCTCTGTACAAATCAAGGTTTGTTGGTTCGGTAATTATAACACATTCAGGTTTTGGTATTGATTTTTCTTTTATGATATACTGCCAGCAGAGACCGTCACAGTCTTCTTCCTGAACGCTTCCCACCACATATAATGTATAATCTCCTGTTAATTTTAAATCTTTAATAACTTTTCCCGCATAAACCATTGAAACCATTGCAGCTTCCTGATCAGATGCTCCTCTTCCGTAAATAACTCCGTTTTTAATAACAGGTTTAAACGGTTCACGTTTAGCTTTTTTCCATTCAACTTCACTGCCGACTCCAACAGTATCAATATGGGCATCCATAGCTATGATATGTTTTCCATTTCCTATTTTACCGAATATGTTTCCCATTTTATCAGTAAAAACTTTATCAAACCCTACTTTTTTCATTTCTTTAGCTATACATTCAATAACCTTTTTTTCCTGGCAACTTTCTGACGGAATTTTTATCATTTCGCACATAAAGTTAACCATTTCTTTTTCATATTTTTTGGTTTGTTTTAAAATAGCTTGACTATCTAACATAAATATAACACCTCGTAAATTAAAATATATTTTAAAATTATTTTTTTAAATTAAACATATTTCCAAGACTGCTTAATTTAACAGGAGGAGCAGATTGTTTTGCAAGTAAATTTTCACGCTGAATTTCTTCATAAATTTCTTTTCTATGAACAGGTACAGTTCGCGGAGCATTTATCCCGAGTTTAACTTGTTCGCCGTGAATATCAACTATAGTAATTTCTATGTTATCTCCGATAACTATACTTTGATTCCGTTTTCTTGTTAAAACCAACATTTATTATTTACCCTCTTTTGATTGTTTTTCTTTAAATTCTTCCATTATAAAATGACGTACCGTATATTCCTGAATTTCTGAAATAGCCTGACACGCTAATTTGTTTTTAGGATTTATTATTAATGGCCCTTGCAGATTTGCAGTCATCATTTGCGGATTATTCTGTGGTATGACAACAATACTGTAACTTATAAGTTCGGTATTATCCGCAGCTTTAATTTTGTTCAAAAAATCTTTGCCGATTTTTAATTTATAATTATTTTTAAATAAACTCGGGTCTATAACAACAAAAGCAAGTTCCGCATCTTCCACGCATTGAAACCATGCAAACGGAGCTTCTTCTTCTTTCATAAGAAGTATATATTTTGTCAAATCCGGAAATCCGAATATCCCGTCTATTACAGTAATTATTTCATTCTCGTTTATTTCAATTTCTCCGAGCGTTTTTGTCTTAATTATCATTTAAACATAACTCCTGAATTATTTTGCATTTAATTAAATCAAAATTAATAATTATATAAAACTAATACAGTTTACATTAAACATTCAGTAATGTCAATTATTTTTAAAAAAATCTTGACAAAATTGTACTAATATATGAAGATGTGACAGAATATTTATTTGGCAACAATTTTATTTTTTTATCAAAAAAAGGAAAAAATATGAGTAACTGGTATGTTTATATTGATTCCGAAACTCAGGGACCTTTTCCTGAAGACAAAATCAAGAGTATGATTCAATCCGGAAAAATATCTGCCGACACAAATATTATGAAAGAAGGAACAAAAGAATGGATAGCCGCAGGTTCTTCTCCTGATTTCAAAGGGAAAACATCAAATCAGAAAAATCTAAGAAACGATATAATAGACGAAGAAGGACTTTGCCCCACATGCGGATATTTTACAGGTTCTTTACTGACATGTCCGCGCTGCGGTGCTCGTGTCAAAAATAAAATAGCTTTGGCTACTGTAAAAAAAATAGCTATCATAGGTTCTATTATAGGAGTTATATTTTTGTGGTATGCTGCGAGGATGAAACAACCGACTTTAATAAAAGCTGCAGAAGTCGATGAACAAATGAATGGAGCGTATGTTACAATTGTAGGAAAAGTTGTATCTTACAATGAAGACGAAGGTAAAGACACTTTAAAAATGAAAGTTGATGATGGTTCAGGCCAGCCTATAGGAATAAATGCTTTTAAAAAATTGAAACAGATAAAACAGATT
>JAGOBX010000537.1 GCA_017999075.1 Candidatus Babelota bacterium
ATGTATTATGATACGAAAAACAATTTTCATTAAGACAAAGCGTTGGAAGCAAAGTAATATGAGATAAAGATATAAGGGAGATATTTAACTCAGTTAACCTGCAATGCAAAAATAAAAAACAAGGAGTTAGACAACCGCAATGGACTCACACATATCACATAATCAGACGATAACGTCTGTTATATATATTTTAGACGACAGCAAGACTGAACTGCTGATTGCTGAACAGATTATTGTTTCAAAAAAAATAGGAAAGGTTTCTTGTTTTGATAACAGCAAATTGTTCTACAAAGCAATAGAAACACAACTGCCTGATATTATCTTGATTGAAATGAATATGGCCGACACGAATAGTATAGATATTTGCTTGCATTTAAAATCGCAACCAATAATTCAATTCATCCCCATCATTTTGATATCTGCCTCTAATGACGTTGAGACTGTAAAAAAATGTTTCAGTTCAGGCGCTTCTGATTATATTAGCAAGCCTTTCATTGAGGATGAAATGATAGCAAGAATAAGAATGCATTTATCATTAAAGAAAATAGAAGACGAAATGAAAATAAAGAATAACTCAAGTGAAACATCATTAAATGAAATAACATCAATAGAATATATTAACGAATATAAGCGGCCATATAAAACGCTGCAGGAAAAACTCAGAAGTTATCGCAAACTATTTGAAAGTAGTCATGACGGCTATGTAGTTGTAGATATAAATGGGCGCTTTATAGAAGCAAACAATGCTTATTGTAAAATGCTCGGTTACAAAATCAATGAATTGATGGAAAAGGAGAATTTTTACGCGATTACCCCTGAACGTTGGCGAAAATGGGAATATGATGAAATATGGAAAAACCGTCTTCTAGAAATCGGCGTGTCGGGTATTTATGAAAAGGAATATATACGAAAAGACGGAACAATTTTCCCTGTTGAAATACAAGCGTTTACTATATTTGATGATAATCGGAATATTAAATATATATATGGATTCGTACGAGATATTACTAAGCACAAACTGAAGGAGAATTTTTTAAAAGAGTCAAAACAGCAGTTACTGGATATTATTAATTTTTTACCTGATGCGATATTTGCTATTGATACAAGCGGAAAAGTTATTGCATGGAATTTTGCAATTGAAAAAATGACCCAAGTTAAAGCTGAAGATATTCTTGGGAAGGGCGATTACGAATATTCTTTACCGTTTTATGGAGTCCGCAGACCGATTTTAATTGACTTAGTGTCTCTAAACTCGCAAGAGATTGAAGATAAATATCATTTTGTCAGGAAGGAAGGAGATAGGCTTCTTGCGGAGATAAGTGTTATGGTCGGGGGGCAAAGACGAGAACTTTGGGGTATTGCCAAACCTTTATATAACAGCGAGGGCAAGATTGTTGGCGCGATTGAATCAATTCGCGACATTACAGAATTTAAATTAACTGAAAATGCCTTGAAAGAAAGCGAAAAATTTTTGCGTACAGTTACTGACAAAGTGCCTGAAGCTATATATGTATTTAATATTTCAAAAGACGGTAAAATGTCTTTTGATTTTATAAGCGGCTATGCTCAGGAATTATTCGGATACTCTCCGCAGGAATTAAAAAATAATTTTTCTTTAGCGCTGAATCTTGTTATTCCTGAAGACGCGCAGGGTTTACAAGATTCAATCCTGACCGCTTCAAGTAACAAGCATGATTGGAATTATGATTTCAGAATTTATACTCAAAATGGAAAAAAAAAATGGATACGCGGAATGTCTGCATTACATGAAGTTTCAAAAGATGCAACAATAGTGTTTATAGGCAGCTTATCGGATATAACGGAAAAAAAACAGGCAGAAGAAAAAATAATAGAGGCAAATAAGAAATTATTGGCAGCCACGCAGCAATCGAAGGCTTTAAATCAGGAATTAATTACATCAAACAAAAATCTATTGAATAAAAATATAGAATTGAAAATGAAAAATTTCGCAATAGATACTTCAATTAATGCTATAGCATTTATAGATGTAAATGGAAAGATATTTTATGTGAATAATTCATTGGTTAAAATGTGGGGTTATGATAACAAAGAAGAAATAATTGGGATGATTCCTTCAGACCTTCATCCTCCGGGTGTTTTTGAAAATGAAAAAAATATGTTTGATATAATTGCTGAAAGAGGCGGCTTATCTGATGAGATAAAAGCCAGAAGAAAAAATGGAGATTTATTTGATATTCATTATACTTGCAGTATCGTTAAAGATTATGATGATAATATTTTGTGTACAATGAGTGTAATTGAAGATATAACAAACCGACGGAAGTCAGAAAATGAAATTTTAGAAAAAACGACTTTATTGAATGCGCAGTTGGAAATTTCCATAGACGGCATACTTATGGTTGATAGTAATGAAAAAGTAATTAACTATAATTCAAGGTTTGGCGAGTTATGGCAAATACCGCAACATATATTGGATACCAAAAATGATAACACGATTTTGGAATATGTTTTGAAACAATTAAAAAATCCACAAGAATTTATTGATAAAGTTAAATATCTTTATGAAAACAAAAAAGAAAAAAGCAGAGATGAAATAGAATTTGCGAATGGAGGGTATCTTGATAGATATTCTGCGCCAATAACAAAACCGAACGGCGAATATTTTGGCAGAATCTGGTTTTTCCGGGATATTACAGATAAAAAAAAAATAGAAATATTGTTGAAAGAAAGCGAACAAAAATTTCGAACAATATTTAACAGCAGCTCAATAGGAATAGCCATAACAAAAATTGATGGAACTTTACTGGAAACAAATGAGAGTTTTATTAAAATTTTCAATTTTCCAAATAAAGAAAAAATTTTAAAATCAAATGCGTCATATTTT
>JAGOBX010000048.1 GCA_017999075.1 Candidatus Babelota bacterium
TTTCAAACTTATTCTGATTATCTTTTATAGCTAAATTTGAAAGTGTAATTATCGCTCCCCACTTCAGAAATTTATTTTCATTATCAATTAATTTTACAAAAAAATCAAAATATGGATAAATTAACTACGGCTTTTGTTCACTTATTAACCGAAGGATTTTTTCACATCCGAATTTTATACTTCCTTTTTCATTTTCAAGAGCATTTATAACTTTCTCAATTTGCTCCGGATTCTTTATTATTTGAGATACAATTTCATTTATATCTGATTTTTCTTTAATTTTATTTATTATATTTTTTTCCATTTAAATATAATTTTCATTTAACAAAACTTTACTAAAAATTTTCCGAATTCAAATCTGTTCTAATTTATATACTAAATTATATACTATGTCAATAAAATAATGGGTTGGTTTTAAAAAAGATTTCACAAGGAGGATGCCGCTTTTTGAGGACGCCGCAGGCGGTGTCAGAAATCCGGACGAAGCATGAGCAAAAAGCCGAAGTTGAACTAAAGCGTTAAGCTGCATTTTCCTGTTTATAGTTGTTGGAACAGAATAATCCAATTGTAAGGCGGCTTGCCGAATATTATCGGAAATCCCAGTCAAATTGAGACAATTTGTCAAGTTGTCCTTGAGCATATTTCGAATATACAATTTTATATTCCATTTTTTTCCATTTCTTCTTGCGTCAACATTTTACCTTTTGTTTTTTTGCTTTTTCTAACCATTTAAGACAAGATATAGTCTTCAGCAATTTCAAGTAAATCCTGCATACTCTGATATTTTGTAAAAAATGGCAGAACTGCCATTTGGAAACATTCCCTTATTATAAAAAAACTACAGAATGAAAATTCTTACTATTGACTTTTATTAAATATCTAATACAATAAACCAAAATTTTTTAATCCAGAAATAAACATAAACAGGATAAATCGAAAAAAATTATTTCAAAGTTGTCATAAAAGATTTTTTATTTGGAAATAAAAATGTTGATTACAGAAAATAATTTATTTATATCGCAGCGAACTTACAGTGCTGAAACTAAAATAGGAATACTTGGACTTCCTTATGACTGCACATCAAGTTTCAGGCCAGGGTCAAGATTTGCGCCAAATGCGATACGCACTGTCTCAAACAGTATAGAAACTTACTCTCCGGCATTAAAAAAAGACCTTGAAGATATATATTATACTGATTTCGGAGATGTCCCTATAATTTTCGGAGATGCAGAAAAAAATCTCGAAATTATAAAAAAGTATCACAAAGAAATAATTGATAAAAATATTAAAGTTGTGGGGATAGGCGGTGAACATCTTGTAACATATCCGCTGGTGAAAAACTTAATAAAAAAAAATCCTCAAAAAAAAATTACAGTTTTACAATTTGATGCTCATTTGGATTTACGTGATGATTATCTTGGAAATAAAATGTCTCACGCTACAGTGATGAATCTTCTATTAAATGAACCTTCTGTAGAAAAAATAATTCAAATCGGAATACGTTCCGGAACCAGGGAAGAATTTGAAAAACAAAACAGAGAACCAAAAATACAGGAACTTTTTTCTCCTGAAACCTTAAAAAATTATTTAGATGAATTTTGTCTGAACTCCTCAATTTATCTAACAATAGATATAGATGTATTAGATCCTTCTATAATTCCGGGAACCGGTACACCTGAAGCAGGAGGACTGACATACAAAGAAATGCTTGAATATTTAAAAATAATTGATAAATATAAAATATGCGGAGCAGATTTAGTCGAATTATCACCTCAATACGATTTATCAGGAAATTCAAATGTTGCAGCGGCAAAATTATTACGAGAAATTTTATTGATAGCAGGTAACTAAATATGGGATGGAATATTAATGACTCTACAAAATTATATAATGTAGACAACTGGGGATCAGGATATTTTACTGTAAACAAACGAGGGAACATTTCAGTTCATCCCAACAAAAATTCAAAAAATTTCATTGATCTGAAAAGTTTGATAGATGATTTAATAAAACGTAAAATCAAACCTCCGATATTATTAAGATTTATGAATATACTTGAAGACAGAATCGCAATAATCAATAAAGCGTTTAAAAATGCAATCGAAGAAAATAATTATCCGGCAAATTACCAGACTTTTTACCCGATAAAAGTTAATCAGCAGAGACAAGTTGTGGAAGCTATAGCTAAATGCGGAAAAAAATTTGATATCGGATTGGAAGTGGGTTCAAAACCCGAACTTATAGCCGCATTATATGTTGCATCTGACAAAAGTATTCCGATATTATGCAATGGATATAAGGATTCAGAATACATTGAAACAATTTTGTATGCCACAAAAATAGGTTATAAAATCACAATAGTAATAGAAAAACTTTTTGAACTCCAGTCCATAATACATTTATTTGAAAAAAGCGGAATTAAACCTACCCTCGGAATCAGAGTAAAACTTTCCACTAAAGGCACAGGAAAATGGGCTGCATCCGGAGGGGAAGAATCCAAATTCGGATTAAAAATTTCAGAAATAATAACTGCTATAGATTTATTGGAAAAAAGCGGATTGATAAATTGTTTAAAACTTGTTCATTTTCATATAGGCAGCCAGATAACAAAAATTGATAAAATAAAAAACGCTTTAATTGAAGGAGCAAGAATTTATTCTGAAATGATACGACTCGGAGTAGGGCTAGAATATATCGATATCGGAGGAGGACTTGGAGTTGATTATGACGGTTCAAAATCAAGTTATTTTTCAAGCGCCAATTATTCAGTCGATGAATACGCCAATGATGTAATTTTCCAAATTAAAAGCATTTGCGATCAGGCCAATATCAAATGTCCTAATATAATATCAGAATCCGGAAGAGCCATAGTCGCTCATTATTCTGTTCTTGTTACTAATATTCTGAATTCAAAAAATACTATGACTACTCCAATAGGAAAACTTTTTGAAACAAAACCGCAGAAAATGTCTCCGACAATAAAAAAACTATATGATATATATGAAAGTATTGACAAACATTCTTTGCGCGAAGATTATCACGACACCATTCAATTGATTCAGGAAGCTGTAAGTCTATTCAATCTCGGTTATTTGAATCTTAATGACAGGGCTGCTGCAGAATTATTATATTCAAAAATTGTAAAAAAAATCTATGCTATAATCGAAAAATTAAAAGTAGTTCCCGAAGAGTTGCAGAATTTCAGACTTCATTTGCGGAAAACATATTTTGCAAACTTTTCTTTGTTTCAATCACTTCCTGATTCCTGGGCAATTGACCAATTATTTCCTATAATGCCTATTCAGCGGCTTGACGAAAAACCTGAAGTTATTTGTTCAATAGCTGATATAACTTGCGATTCAGACGGGGAAATCACTAAATTTGTAGGACCAAACGGCAAAAACGAACACCTTCCTATTCATAACATTGAATCAAAAGAAGGATATTATATAGGATTCTTTTTAATAGGCGCATATCAGGAAATACTTGGAGATATGCATAATTTGTTCGGAGATACTAATGCAGTTCATATAACATTCAATAAAAAAAATGATTATAAAATAGAAACAGTTATTGTAGGCGACGCAATATCAGAAAGTTTAAAATATGTTCAATATAACGGTTCTGAAATATTAAAAACTATAAGGGAAAACCTTGAAAAAAGCGTGGCGCAACGAAAAATTTCAATAGAGGAAAGCATACATTTTCTTGAATTATTCGAAAAAAACCTTAATGCATACGCTTATTTGTTTGATTAAGATTAAACACGAACCGTGCTGATTTTATAATATTTACAGCGGCCGAACATTATTCTATTATTTTTTTAATAAAAAAAATATCAAGTTATGGAAAACCAAAAATTAAAATTATTGATAGTTGATGATGAAATTTTATTGAGTGAATTTCTCGAAATAACTTTTAAACGTCAGGGTTATGAAATATATGTCGCCCATAATATCAAAGACGGTTATAATTTATTTTTAAAAAATCTTCCTGATATAGCGATACTGGACTATAAACTTCCTGACGGGTCCGGAATGGATTTATTAAAAAAAATTACTGATAAAAAAAACGACATCACAATTATTCTAATCACAGCTTACGGAAATATAGATACTGCTGTGGAAGCAATGAAAATCGGAGCTGCAGACTTTGTTACCAAACCTTTTTCTGCAGAACAAATAATTTCTTCAGTAGAACGCGGAATAATTAAAACAAAAAATAAATCATCAGATAACAAAAAAAATAATTTAGGCGGCGGAACTGTCATAATCGGAAACTGCAGAAAAATAAAAGATATTTTTAATATAATGGATAAAGTGTCAAAAAACGATACTACAGTTTTAATAACAGGGGAAAGCGGAACAGGCAAAGAGCTTGTGGCAAGATATATTCATTATAACAGCGACCGAAATGCCAATCCTTTTGTTACTGTAAATTGCAGCGCAATACCCGACACATTGCTTGAATCAGAATTGTTCGGCCACAAACGAGGTTCGTTTACAGGAGCTTACGCAGATAAAATAGGATTGTTTGAAGCTGCTGACAAAGGCGCTATTTTTCTTGATGAAATAGGAGATATTACTCCTGCTCTTCAAGTTAAACTTTTAAGAGTCATCGAAGAGAAATATATTACGCCTATAGGTTCTACTTCTTCAAAAAAAATAAATTTAAGAATATTAGCCGCAACAAATAAAAATCTGGAAAAAGAAGTTTTATCAGGAAATTTCAGAGAAGACTTATATTACAGGCTTAATGTAATAGATATCAAATTACCTCCTTTGCGGGAAAGAGAAAACGATATAATGCTTCTTGCCAATCACTTTATAAAATTATTCAGTTTGCAATATAAAAAAAACATTACAGGTTTTGACAGCATTGCAATTGAAGCTATAAAAAAATATTCATGGCCAGGAAATATAAGAGAACTTGAAAATATTATTAAACGAGCTGTTATTCTTTCAGAAAAAAATATAATATCAGTTGACGATATGTTTGGTTCTATTCCTGATTTCAATAAAATAAAAATTACGGCTAATGATAATATAATTATCCCGGAAACAGGAATTGATTTAAATGATATACTTTATGAAACAGAAAAAAAATATATTTTCAAAGCTTTAGAAAAATCTAACGGCCAGCAAAATATCGCCGCGCAATATCTGAATTTAAATAGAACCACTCTTATAAGCAAAATGAAAAAATTCAAAATAATCTAAAATGAACAAACCTCATATTCAAAACCTTTCATATAAAATTTATAATAAAACCTTATCATTTATCTCAAACAATGATTTTATAATACGTTCAATCAACAGTTATTTTTCAGTTTATAATAATCTTCATAAATTCCGGTGTGTAGAAAATATAAATATAGAATTATATGACGTAAATTTTCATTCTGCCAAACTAAATAAAATTTCAAAATTTGAAACTGCATCCAATTCTTTTTTAGCAGAGCATAAAAACAGATTTAAAATATACAGGGTTAACAGAAATATATACTGCATAAATTTTTATAACGGATTGTCTAAAATATTTATTGATATAAAAAATTGCAAAGCTGAAGGTTATATCGTAAACCCTGAACGGTTTGGACTGGATTTTATTCCTAATTTTATTATAATTGCTCTGATAGAAATATTGTTTAAATTTAAAAATATTTTTTTTATTCATTCTTCGGCAGTAGTAAAAAACGGAACGGCAATTCTGTTTCCCGGTTCTTCAGGAAGCGGCAAATCAACTCTTGCTTTTTATATGATGTCAAAAAAATTCAACCTTATTTCAGATGACAAATGTTTCATCTACAATAAAAATGAAGAAACAATAGAAATTTCCGGATTATTACAGCCTGTAGATATAATTAAACGAAAAGATGATTTTTTAATTAACTCAGGATTAATAAAAAAAGTTTTTAATAAATATTCTGAAGACGAAAAAAGATTCATAATTACAGAATTTAAAAAAAATTCTGTTGATTTTACCGGAAAAATCAAATTCATCATTTTTCCGAAAATCGGCGAAAAGTTCAATGTTAAAAAAATTTCTAAAAATAATGCATTGACCAGTTTGTTTAAAAACAGCATTACTCCAAGATTAAACATTAATCTTAAACAGCATTTTGAGATTCTATACAAAACAATTGAAAATTCCGAGTGTTATAGTATCATTGTATCATCTGATTTAACAGAATTTTATAAATTTATTAAAAAGGCATTACATTATTAAGTGAACAATTCAGAAATTAATTTTTCTTATAAATTTTCCGAACTCTTAAAAGGAATAATACGAAGCTCTGATTTTATACTGGATATAGGTTGTAATAAAGGGAGTCTGCCTGAAACATATTTCAACCCTAATTCTATTATTATAGGACTTGATAACAATATTAATTATCTTTCTTCGAACAGAACTGTTAATCATAAAGTGGCAGGAAATATTAATTATTTGCCGTTTCTTAAGGGAAAATTTGATTTTGTTATTATGAAATATGTCCTGGAACACATTGACACTCCGGAAATATCCGTAAAAAATTTACAGCACTTATTAAAATCAAACCAGTTTGTTTATGTTGCAGTTCCAAAATTTTATGCGTTTCAGGATACATTGTACAGAATACTCGGATGGATTGCGGAAAAAACCGGAACCGGCAAACAAGCTCATATACAAAAATTCACATTCGGTTCATTATGCAGATTGTTTTACGATAATGGTTTTGTTCTTGTAGAATTCTTTGAAGCTCCTGCAGGTTTATCATTTCTTGATAAAAATAATTTCAGAAAACAACTCAAAAAAATTGTCTGTCTGTTTTTAAAAATCTTTTTTTTATTAACAGGAAAAAATATGCTCGAACGTAACGAAATGCATTTTATATTTTGCAGATTTGATTAAAAATATGGATACTTTAACTCATTTTTTAAGTGGAAACATATTATATATGTTTTTTAAAAATAATTCTTATCCAAAACAGGATAACCAGAAATTATACGCACTTTCTATTATATCTTCCGTATTACCTGATTTTGATTTGATTTATAAATTATTCGGTTCTATCCAGTATTATAAAAATCACAGGGGCATAACCCATTCTATTATTTTAATCTCAATATTATTAATTTGCTCATATTTTTTTTGCAAAAAAAAAACAGGCATCAAACTTAATAAATATTTTTTAATAATTTCCATTAATTTAATGTTTCATTTATTTCTTGATTTAACCAATTCTTACGGAACCATGATTTTTTCTCCTTTTTCAAATTACCGGGTTTCATGGGACATTTTTTTTATAATGGACTTTATTATAATACTGCTGTTTTCATCAGCGCTTCTTATTAATCGAATTTTAAAAAAATATGCGCTTCATAAGTATATAGCATCAGTGTCAATATTTATTTTTTCAGCTTATTTTTTATATTCATTGTTTTATGGGAAGTATATCGCCAAAAAAGTCGAATATATTCTCAATGGAACAGGCCAAAAAATCACTTCTGTATTGCCAGGTAAATTATGGGCTTTCAACAAAACTGTGATTTTAGAGGATGATTCGCATTTTTATGCTGCAGAATATCTGCCCGACAGATTTATTGCAACTCAATTTCCAAAATTTTCATTAAGCATTATTGAAAACGATTTCATTTTTCAAAAAATAATCAATACTAATATTTTAAAATTTTATCTTGATTTTTCCAGGTTTCCAGCATACAAATTAACTTATAATTCGGATAATATCGAACTTTTAATTTATGATTTAAGATTTTACGACGAGCATTTAAACCCTGATAATTCTATGTTCGGATTGAATTTCAGGTACATAAAAAAAACAGATACTTTAACGTTCAAATTCAATAAATTAACCGGAATTATATGAAAAGCAAAACCAAACAATTCGGACAAAATTTTTTAACTGACAAAAATATTATAAGAAAAATCATAAAATATTCAAAAATCGATTCTGCAGATTCCGTAATTGAAATAGGCCCAGGAAAAGGAGCTCTTACTTCTGAATTATTAAAAATATGCCGGAAACTTACATTGATAGAGATAGATTCTTTTCTGATTGAAAACGAGTTAAACGATTTAACCGCTAATCATCATAATGTTCAAATTGTCAATTCTGATTTTTTAAAATTAGATTTATTAACATATTTAAATTCTAACTGTATCATCATAGGAAACCTTCCGTATTCTTCAGCATCAAAAATCATAATGAAAATAGCCGAATCAACATCTGTATACAAAATAAAACATTGCATTTTTATGATACAAAAAGAAATGGCTGACAGAATCTTGGCTAACCCTTCATCTCCAGGCTATAACGCATATACTGTTTTACTTAGTATGAATATGATTCCTGAATTTTTATTTGATGTATCTCCATCATGTTTTTACCCAAAACCCAAAGTTCTTTCGTCAGTAATAAAATTATGTCCAAATCTTAAATATTCAGAATTATCAGAAAACTTTAAAACAAACTTTTCAAAATTTGTGCATTCCGCATTTGCAAACAAGCGAAAAACATTAATTAATTCTGTTTCTCATAACTTGAAAATAGATAAAAATAAAATAATAGAATCGTTAATAAAATTAAATTTAAAACCAGAATCAAGAGCTGAAGAACTTACTCTTCCTCAATTTTTGAAATTATTTGAATCTATTATCCCAGTCTTTCCAAACCGGATCGAATCCAAATGATTTAACAAGCTCAAATATCTCATATGGAGTTCTTTCATCAGAAACCTTGAATTGTTCTTCGGCATTATCAGTTTCTGAATACCCTCCAGGATTGGTTTTCGAACCTGCGCTGATCTGAGTTATTCCTGCATAAATAAGTTTATTTCTCAGTTCAGAGTTTTCACGCGTCGATAAATTCAAACCCGCATCAGGAAAACAAATTCTTACAGCACAAATAAGCTGAGCTAAATTTTTATCGGTTACAGGCATAACCGGATTAAATCCTGAAGCTGCCGGCCTAATTCTCGGAAAAGAAAAATTAATTCTCGATTTCCAGTATTTTTTCATTATATATTTTGCGTGCATATACATATACGCCGCATCTATTCTCCAATCATATAATCCAAGCAGTATTCCAAAACCAAGATCTCTGAAACCTGATTTTCCGCCGCGTTCTAATGCGCCAAGTCTGAATTCGTAATCCCGTTTTTTTCCTGCAGGATGCATTTCAGCGTAAACCTTTTCATTATATGTTTCCTGATATAACGCCAATCCATCAACTCCGATCATAGTTAACTCTCTATATTCTTCTTCTTTCATCGGATAAATTTCAATAGCAATATACGAAAAATATTTCTTCAAAATTTCAACTGACTTTTTTAAATATTCAAGGTTAACTTCATTCGGCACAGAACCTGATACTAACAAAATACTGTCAAACCCTGATTTTTTTATTATTGCTGATTCCTGTTCTATTTCATCAAAACTTAATGTTTTCCTTGAAATTTTATTTACCGCATTAAAACCGCAGTACAAACATGAATTCCGGCATTTATTCGAAACATATAATGGGGCGTACAACTTAATTATTTTTCCAAATCTTTGAATTTTAATTCTGTTTGCAGTTTCAGCAAGTCTTTGTATATATTTCTCTGCGGCTGGAGAAATCAATGTTATAAAATCATCTATTCCTGAAAATATACGGGTTGAAAATTTTTTTTCAACATCTTCTTCTTTGACCGCAAAAAGTTTTTCTGTGATATAATTCTCATCAAATTCAAAATACATACTGCGCATAATATTTTACATTTTACCGTGTTTTAAAATCGAAATTAAAAGCCAGAACCCCATTAATCCTGCAGTTATAAAACCCACTATTCCTATTATCGGCACCTCATTCCATTTAGGAGGAATTCCTGACAGAACTATTAAAGAGGAACCTATTATTATAGCGGCAAGAACTATCGCAAAGACAATCCTGTTGCTGATATTGTCAAAAGTCTTCAAAACAGGTTCAATGCCTCTGTGTTCAAAAATAAATTTAGTTTCTCCGTTTTTCAGCTGAATCATCAGGTCATTCAGATCAGCAGGCAAATCTTTGATGCTGCTTGATAAATTTATAATGGTGGAGTACAGTTCTTTTCCTATTGATATAGGAGAAAGACGTTCCAGATATATTTTTTTTACAAAAGGTTTGATATGACTTATCATGTTAAATTCCGGGCAAAGTTTAGAACCTACTGATTCTATGAGTATCAATGATTTTATCAATACATAAAATGACGGAGGAATAGTTATTTTGTGTTTTATAAGAATTCCAAGAAATTCTTTTAACAATTGCCCTACATTTATTTCATTTAACTGTATAAAAAAATATTTATTCACAAAATCCGATATGTCAAGCGTCAAAGAATCATAATCAAATTTTGAGCGTTTTGATAAAGCCAATACTGTTGACAATAATTTTTTTTCATCATTATTTGTTATTGCCAAAATTATATCGCATAATTGATCACGCTGAAGCCGAGTCAATGCTCCAAACATTCCATAATCAAGAAAACATATTTTTCCGTCAAGCATTATAAAAATATTACCTGGATGCGGGTCAGCGTGAAAAAAACCATATTGAAATATCTGTTTTAAAAACAAATCTATTCCGCGTTTGGCTATAATCGAAGAATCTAATCCGGTATCATTAAGTTTGTCAATCTGTGAAACCTTTATACCGTCTATATGTTCCATTACTATTATTGCAGGCGCGGAAAATTCTCTATAAACTTTAGGAACATATATTGTAGTGTCGGATTTAAAAAAATTTCTAAACCGTTCTATATTGTTTATTTCATTTACAAAATCAAGTTCTTTCAATATTGTTTTTGAAAATTCTTCTATTATCGACTTAGGTTTTACAACAGACATTCCGGTAATATATTTTTCACTTAACCCTGCAAGGTGCATCATAATTTCTATATCTATTTCAAGTTTTTTTTTCAAATCAGGACGCTGAATTTTAACCACTACCTTTTCACCTGTATGCAATTCTGCCATATGGACCTGGGCTATCGAAGCTGAAGCTATCGGTTCCTGTTCGAATTTTTTAAAAATAGTTTCAACAGATTTATTAAGTTCGGTTTCTATAACTTTCACAACTGTACCGGTCTCCTCAGAAGGAACCTCATCCTGCAATTTTTCTAATTCCTGTATAAGTTCAAAAGGAAGCATGTCAGGACGAGAACTCATAATCTGTCCGAATTTTATAAAAGCCGGTCCTAATTCCTCAAACACTTTTCTTATTCGTTCCCATCTTGAAAAATTCTGTTCAGACCTGTATTTAGCTGATAATTCTCTAATATCAATAAATTTCGGCAGATTTATTTTTTGCAGCAGATCAATAAAACCGTATTTTATCAATATAGAAAGTATTTCCCTATATCGATTTATATGCCGATATGTTTTGGTAATCTTGGTTAAATTGTTAAACATTTGAAATTATTTTTGTTGTTCCAAATATGAAATTTTTTTTTCAAGTTCCTCTATTTTATTATTAAGTTTTAAAATTTCATCATTAGTAGGAACTTTAAGTTTTTTTAATAATTCAGAGGTTACTGTTTCAATCTTGTGTTCAAGAGTTTGTTTAGCTTCATTGGATTTGCTTAAAAGTTCATCAAACAACTTTTTCCCGTCTTCTTCGCTTAATTTAGCAGTCTTAACAATTTCATCGCAAATTCCTTTTATTTTTTCCTTATTAATCATTGTCATTCCTATTCCTGATAAAACAGTTTTTTTCAATAACTCCAGCATAAGAATCAGCCTCCTTATTTTTATCTTAACATATTATGATTCTATCCTTGGTTTAGGATATGATTTATCTGCGGTAATTTCTCTGGCATATTCACTATTCCAACTTATATCAAACACTTCGCGTAAAGTTTTTACAGGTTTTTTCCCGATTATTCCAATCCCCACATTTCTTGAATTTATAAAGTAATCAGGTTCAAGATTACTGCTGGTCAACCAAGCTTTCTCATTATCCATAACCATATATTTAACATGATGTACACGTGAAAAAGGAACAAAATTTCTACCCAGCGTCGGAATATCCATATACCTGACCTCAACATTAGGTATCAAAGACAAACTTTGAACAAATGGTAAACTTTCCTGTTTAAGACTCCAGTGCGATGTTAATAATTTAACTTTTATTTTCTTGCTTGCGGCAGCTTCCCTTATTGCAGCATCGTAATTTTTTAAATATAATCCCGGACAGTATTGGCTGTTAGGCGAATACTCCATTATATGAATTAAAATTTCTTTCCTGGCATTTTCAATTAATTCCATAACAAGTTCAAGTTCTGTTATAAATTTTTTAGGCGTCAAAGCCTCAGGAGAAACTACGGGATAAACTGAAATATTATCTGATCCTTTAAGTTTAATCGGCTTATCCGGAATTTTAGATTCATCTTTAAAATTATTCGGTTTGACATTAGTGTCCGCAAGTTTCCAGTCATATTCAAACAATTGGGTCAATATATCTGCAAATTGACTGTTTACAACTCTAACTCCTAAATTCTGACTGTGTTTCAAAGATTTCCAATCAAAATTATGGCTTCCAACAAAACAGTCTTCACCGTCAATAACTAAATATTTGGCATGCATTACTCCAGCGCCCATCATTTTGGTTACATCAAGAAACTTAACTTCCATATTGCCTATATTTTCAAAAAAATTCACATTTGTCGGATAACTGTTATAATACATCGCATCATTTATCATTCTTACTTTAACGCCTTTATTTTTGGCAGCATCTATAATCATTCCGAATATCGGATAAAGGTCTTCACCTTTAGGGCTTGAAATATAAAACTGGCAAATATCTATTGTTTTCTTAGCTTTTTTTATCATATCAGGCCATACCTGCTGCGCAGTTCGTATTTTTGAATGCTTTAAATTAGTTCCTATCGGAACATTTTCTACAAACTCAAATTTTTTCATCAGCTTAACCTCCGTACAAATCCTGGTTTTCTAAAAAAATAGAATTTATGAACCCTGATTCATAAAAATAAAAAAACACGCAAATAATAAAACTATTTCAAAAATACAATTATATATTTAAAAAAAATTATACAATAATATTTTATTA
>JAGOBX010000049.1 GCA_017999075.1 Candidatus Babelota bacterium
GTATAGTATTAAATTTATTTTTTGCAGATATTGGATCAGCTTTTACCCCAATTAGTATTATTCCCCCACATTTATTTGAATTTGATGATAAAATTAATAATGAAATGATTGATTTTTCGAAAATAAGAAGTATTAATTATTTTGATGTTGAATTGCTGTATAAACAAAATTATTTATATAATCAAAAACAACAAAAAGAAGAAACAAAAATAAAATTGACTGAATCTGAAGCTGATATTTTATTTAAACCATTCGGTCAATATTTTTTTTTCACTTATTCTGCCAATAATCTGAAATTTGAAGGGAAATCAGCTTCTGAAAAACATAATTTGAGTTTAAAAATAAAAAATAAAAATTACGATATTGCAGGATTGGGTTTAATAACCGAATATGCTGAAGGATATATAAATAAAGATATAAATGATGATAAAAATGGTTTTTCTAATTTAATTGCTGGCATAGGAATTAAAAAATATTTTAATTTAACTTATTTTCAAACCAAAAAAAATGAAGACATAACACTGGATTTTAGCTACAAAAATGAAAATATTAATGTTGAAAATAAAATTTTTCCTGAAAATTATGGAATTAAAGCATATATCTCTTTTGAATCATTGTGTAAGTTTACTTTTTTTTCAAGAAAAAGCAGTTTAAAAGACGACATTGATAAAGAAGAAATAAACAATAAATTTAACACTTTAAATAACGGAGAAGGAAGAGATAAGATATGGAGTTTTTATATTAATATTTCTGATAAATTCAATTTCGAATATAAAACCGAAAAACATAATAGTAAATTTTATACCAGTATTTTTGAAAAAAGTAATATTCACAGCAAAATCATTAATGTGTTTGCAGAAAATGAAAAACAGGGCAAAAAATTATTCATTAATTGGCATTATTCAAATAATGACACTGGAAATTTTATCAAAGCAGGTATTTCTAATTGCAGAGCTTCATCTTATGGAAGCGGATATTTTGACGCGTCGTATTATATCGATTTTTTTTTAAATGTAATGTCAGGGGACCGTACAGGTTATTTTAATTTTGAATATGATTATTATGATATTGAAATAGCTTGGTCTAAAAATTTTAAAAAAAAGTGGGTCATTATGCCAGGTATTACAATCTATAATTTTAAAAAGTTTAAACTGTTTTATGAATATTATGAACCTTATCTTGGCGGTTTTTTGATAAGAAATCGTGAAAATAAATTAAAAGAGTATGATAGATTAATTCTTGCAGATTTAAGTGTGTTGGTCAAATATAATTTTAATTTCAACACTTTTTTAAGTATGAATATGGCTCAGTTCGCGCCTATAACAATTAAAGAAAAAGAGTTTGCTGAAAATAGCAGTACAAGAGTAAGCACTATATCAGAACATTATGAGGAATATAAAAAAATACGTGGAGGGTTTAGAATTTTATGCGCGATAGAATATAAATATTAAAAAATAATAATTTCAAAATATTGTATTAGAAAATTGAAAAAATGGTTTGAACACAAATAAATGAACTGTTTCAAAAATATATAACTGTATTTCTGAAACGGTTTTTTTATTTTGGAAATTGCGGTTGACTTTTAATGTTATTATTATAAAATTACGCATTGATTTTTGGTATTAATATTTTTTGGGTTAACATAAAAAAATATATTTTTAGATGAAAATGTAATAAAAATGAGTATTTTGAGTAATATAAAAGGCGTTAAAGATATTTTTGATAATGAAATATTGCTGTTCAGAAAAATTGAACGATTGTTTAATGAAATATCTGAAAAATACGGATATTCAGAAATGCGAACTGCTATACTTGAATATACCGAACTGTTTAGCCGAGGAATAGGAGAATTCACAGATATTGTAGAAAAAGAAATGTTCACGTTAACTGACAGTAAAGGGAAAAAAATAAGTTTAAGGCCTGAAAACACGGCAGGCGTTGTAAGATCGTTTATTCAAAATGGATTGTTTAATTTGCCTGGAATAAAAAAATATTTTTACATAGGACCAATGTTCAGGCATGAACGGCCTCAGGCAGGGAGGCTTCGTCAATTTCATCAGATTGGTTGCGAGGCTTTCGGAGCGGATTCTCCAATTATTGATGTAGAATGTATTCAATATGCTTGTGAACTGATATCCGGCCTTGGAATAAAAAAATATGATCTGCAGATTTCATCTGTAGGCTGTCCAGTATGCAGAAAAGAATACAATTCGAGACTTGTTTCATATCTTTATTCTTATAAACAGGGTTTATGCAGTAATTGTAATCAGCGTATGGAAAAAAATCCTTTGAGAGTTCTTGATTGCAAAGAAGGAAATTGTCAGGATATAATTGCTGGAGCTCCTAAAATAGTCGATAGTCTTTGTCAGGAATGTTCGGATAATTTTAATGAAATTTTGGGAATCCTTAAAAATAGCGGTGTAAATTTTTCTGTTAATAAGCGTTTAGTGAGAGGACTTGATTATTATACAAAAACAGTATTTGAAATAGTATGCGAAGGGCTTGGTTCACAAAATACTGTATTGGCCGGAGGCAGATACAATAATTTAGTAAAACAGCTCGGCGGACCTGAAATACCTGCTGTAGGCTGGGCTTCTGGAATAGAACGGCTGGTTATGATATTGTCTTCTAACGGATATCATAATACAGAAGGCATTAATCAAAAAAATGTATTTTTAGTTTATGACGAATCGGTTAAACATGAAATAAATGAATTATTGACTAAGTTTCGTAAGAATAATATAAGAGTTTTGATAGATTACGAATGTAAAAGTTTTAAATCTCAGTTCAGGCTAGCGAACAAACTTGGATGCGAGTATGTGTTGATATTCGGGGGAAATGAAATGAAATCAGGTATAATCAAATTAAAAAATTTTAGCAATGGAACTGAGACAGAAATATTGATTACGGAATTGATTGAAAAAATAAAACCATTAATTTTTTATTCTAAATAAATAAAAACGGGGAATTGATATGAAAAGAACTCATTATTGTACTGATTTATCTTTGAAAAATTTGAATGAAAAAGTTTGTGTATGCGGCTGGGTACAAAGGAGACGCGATCATGGAGGGCTGATTTTTATTGATTTGAGGGATAGAACAGGAATACTCCAGATTGTATTCAACCCTGAATATTCGGTTGAAGCTCATACTGCCGCTCACACTTTACGCAGTGAATTTGTTGTTCTTGCAAAAGGAACTGTTATTAAACGAAGCCAGGAAACAATTAATCCTAAAATGATAACCGGCGAGATTGAAATTGCCGTTAATGAACTTGAAATATTGAATTCAAGTAAAACTCCGCCGTTTATGCTTGAAGAAGATGTTAAAATTAACGAAGATCTGCGTTTGAAATACAGGTATCTCGATTTGCGCAGAGAATCTGTTATGAAAAAATTTATTATTCGTCATAAAGCCGCGATTATAGTCAGAAATTATCTTAATGAAAAAAAATTTTTGGAGATTGAAACTCCAATGCTTACCAAGAGCACTCCGGAGGGAGCTCGAGATTATCTTGTTCCAAGCAGGGTTAATCCAGGAACTTTTTATGCGCTGCCTCAAAGCCCGCAATTGTTCAAACAATTATTTATGGTTTCAGGTTTTGACAGGTATTTTCAAATTGTTAAATGTTTTCGGGATGAAGATTTGAGGGCTGACCGTCAACCTGAATTTACACAAATAGATATGGAAATGTCTTTTATTGAACAGGAAGATATATTTGAGATTATTGAAGGAATGCTGCAAAAAATATTCAAAGAAATAAAAGGAATAGATATTCCCCAACCTATCAGAAAAATGGATTATGAAGAAGCTATTGAAAAATATGGTTCTGATAAACCTGATTTAAGATTCGGAATAGAATTGAAAAATATAACAGATTTAATTATTGAATCTGAGTTTCAGGTTTTAAAAAATGTGGTTGCCGATGGAGGAATTGTAAAAGGCCTTACAATTCCTGGAGGAGCCTCATTGTCAAGAAAAGAAATTGATGACCTGATAAGTTATGTGGGTAATTTCGGAGCTAAGGGCATGGCCTGGTTTAAAGTTACGGAATCAGGACTGGATTCAAATATAAAAAAATTCTTTACTGAAAAAATATTGAAAGATATTCAGGAAAGAATGGAAGCTAAGCAAGGGGATTTGGTTTGTTTTGTTGGTTCATCGCCGAAGATTGCTAATTCAGCTCTTGGAAATTTAAGACTCCATATAGCGGAAAAATTGAATCTTATCAATAAAAATAAATATGAGTTTGTATGGATTTATAATTTTCCGTTATTTGAATACGATGAACAAACAAAGCGTTATGCGGCAATGCACCATCCTTTTACATCTCCAACTGATGATACAGTTCAGTATATGGATTCGGATCCTTCAAAAGTAAGGGCTAAAGCATACGATATAGTTTTGAATGGAAGCGAGCTTGGTGGAGGGTCAATACGAATTTATAAAAATGAAGTCCAGAAAAAAATGTTTAATGCGTTAAGAATTACAGAAGAAGATGCTGAAATTAAGTTTGGATTTTTATTAAACGCATTACAATATGGAGCACCTCCTCATGGCGGAATAGCTTTGGGTATGGACAGGTTGATAATGCTTCTTACAGGAGCAGATTCTATTAGAGATGTAATCCCTTTCCCGAAAACACAGAAAGCAACTTGTTTGATGACAGAAGCTCCATCTAAAGTTGAACAAGAACAATTAAAAGAATTGTTTTTAAAAATAACCGTTGAATCTAAATAAAAAAATACCCGTGACTTTGTAAAAAATCTGTTTATTACAAAGTCACGGGTATTTTTTTATTTTTTTTCAGTCAGTATTTCCAAAATTTCTTCAGGAGTCAATGTTTGACTTACTTTTGATAATTCTTTTTTTAATTTTGAGACAATAAGTATGTCTGTCAAATGTTTTTCAGGAATATCTATGTAAGGTTTTAGAATATCCAGTAATTTTCTGATTACAGAAATTTCTCTATATTTATAATCCGGTTTTCGTATTTCAAATGAGTTGTTTCTCAATAGTACCGGATGTAAAATATCACAAAATTCTTGCTTTAAATCTTTTGAAATACACAGAGATATTTCAGGTGGAACATAATCAAACTGAATAGCACAAAACACGTCATATCCTGAAGTTTTAGGTTTTCCTGATCTAAGTATAGTTCCGCATATTCTGTTAGATTTAATGTCAATATCGTCATAATCGAATTCCAAGGTTATTTCTTTGCCTACAATATGCGGAATTAAATCTTCACAAACAGATTTTAATTCGTTAGGCAAAATAAAAATTGCTCCGCATCCTTGCAGATTATAACCTTGTGTAATTCCTTTAATAGTGATACTTTCAGTTTCACCTGAATTCCATTGAACCATAAAGTTTAAATTTATACTTCTGTTTTTATTTAATACACGCCTTCTAGGTTGATTGAAATTATTTCCGGCGATTTGTTTTTCAACAGCATTACTTAACATTTTAAATTCTCTCCTTGGTTTACCCAAAAAATAAAATCGGGTTAGTTTAGATATAAAATAAAAAAAAACAAGTGTTTTTTATTTCTTTTTTTCTCTTGCTTTGGTTATGGTGATTTTTTTTCCGTCTTTTGGTTTTTTAAACAGTGAAAGAAGTTTTTCGCCTGTTTCAAAAGGAACTGTTGCGAAAGAAAATTCGTTCATAACCGCAATGTCATCAATTTGATTATCTTTGATTTTATCGTTATCTCGGATAAATTGAGAAATTTTTTTAGGATTATATCCGTCTCGTTTTCCAAGACTTAAATATAATCTCATACGGTCGCCTTTATCTAAAGCATTACCGGAAAAACCTTTTGAAAAAGATTCTTTTTCTTTTGAAAAGAATTCCTGTATTTGATTATATTTTTTTTCGTCAATTTCATTTTCAAACAAAATTTTTATCATAGCAGCCACTATTTTTTCAGGGTCGCTTTCTTTTATAAGAGTTTTAGAAATTTTAAGATATTTATGATCAATATTTTCAGAAATGCAACTTTTGATTTTTTCAATAATTCTGTTGCTTTTTGAATTTATTATTTCTTTAATTTCCGGCAATTTTTTTTTAACAATTACAGTTTTTGCAATCCTTTGAATAAAAGCGAATTTTCTGAATTCTGACGGCGGCACAAATGTAACTGCAATCCCTTTTTTTCCTGCCCTGCCTGTCCTGCCTATGCGGTGAATGTAAGATTCCGGATCCTGCGGCAGAGAATAGTTGATTACATGACTGAGTTCGTATATATCCAGCCCGCGTGCAGCTACGTCAGTTGCTACAAGGATATTGAACCTGTGAGTTTTAAATCCATTTAATACTTTATTTCTCTGAAATTGAGTTATATCGCCATGAAGAGCTTCGGCAGAATAACCTCTTCTGAACAGTTTTCCTGATAATTCATCCACTTCAACTTTTGTTTTACAGAAAATTAAACCGTAAAATTCAGGTTCAATATCAATAATACGGCATAATGCTTCGAACCTGTCTTTTGAACTGATTTCATAATAAATTTGTTCAGTTAAATCAGTAGTTGGTTGTTCTTGCTTAATAGCAGCCATTTTTGTTTCACGCATATATTTTTTAGCAAGCTGTCTTATTTTATCAGGCATTGTAGCTGAAAAAAGAGCTGTGCGTTTTTCAGGATTTACAGATTTCATTATTTTTTCCATATCATCAATAAATCCCATATTGAGCATTTCATCAGCTTCATCAAGAACTAAAAATGAAACTTTATTTAAAACCAGTGATTTGCGTTTTATATGGTCAATTATTCTTCCTGGAGTTCCGACAACTATATCAACCCCTCTTTTTAACAAATCAAGCTGTGTTTTCATTGATTGCCCGCCGAATATAGGGATTATATGCAATTTACGTTTACCTTTAAGAGAATTTATTTCGTCAGAAACCTGAAGAGCAAGTTCGCGTGTCGGTGTTAATATAATAGCTTGTACGAATTTAGCATTTTCCTGCATTTGTTCGATTATAGGTAATGCAAATGCGGCTGTTTTTCCTGTGCCGGTTTGAGCCTGTCCTATAATGTCAAATTCATTTTTTAGCATTAATGGTATTATTTCGGATTGAATGGGAGTTGGTTTTTCAAATCCTTTTGATATTAAAGCTTCAATTGATTGAGCGTTTAATCCTAATTTTGTAAAATCATTTGTTGAATTCATTTTAATCACTTCTCTTTATATAATATTGAAATAATTTCCGATTGGAATTCTTATATTAGATTCTTATAACCAACTGATTTATAAAAACGCAATGCGGTTTTAATGTGAATTTGAAATTATAATAAATATTAATTTAGTATAATTTTCGATTGGTAAAGCTTTTTATAGGAAAATCAAATCGTTTTCATTTTATAAAAAAATATTATACAAGAATTTTTGAATATTGTCAATGTTTTTTTTATGCTATTTAAACTTTTAAAAATAATTAAGGTTAAAAATCTTGATTTTGTTTTTATAGAAATATAAAATTATTAAAGAGTTTAATAGTAAAATTATATTCGTACAAAACAATGGAAACAAAAAAAAGTGACGATATGAATATTACTGAATTTCTGAATATTGCTGAAATTCAGTTGATGATGGATGATTTTTATAAATTAACCAATATCGGTATTGGAATTATTGATTTGCAGGGGAACATATTGGTTTCAACAGGCTGGCAGGATATATGCACAAAGTTTCATCGGGTTCATCCGGAAACCAGAAAAAATTGTATTGAAAGTGATGTTTATCTGAGTAAAAATGTAGAAAAAGGAGTATATTTGCAATATAAATGTAAAAATAATATGTGGGATATAGTTACTCCTATAATTATAAATGGAAAACATTTTTGTAATTTATTTCTTGGACAATTTTTTTTTGATGATGAAACACCTGATGTTGAAGCTTTTGCTGCGCAGGCTGATAAATACGGGTTTGATAAAACTAAATACATTGAAGCTCTTAATAAGGTGCCGCGATGGAGCAGGGATACTGTAAAAAACGTTATGAATTT
This sequence comes from Candidatus Babelota bacterium, assembly GCA_017999075.1. Classification (GTDB taxonomy): domain Bacteria; phylum JAGOBX01; class JAGOBX01; order JAGOBX01; family JAGOBX01; genus JAGOBX01. The sequence continues at coordinate 8,011 of JAGOBX010000049.1, forward strand.
TTATTCTAAATTTGCAGTTTTTATTGCTGATTTAAGCTATAATAATTTAATGATTAAAGAAAGCGAAAGTAAATACAGGACACTATTAGAAAATTTACCGCAAAAAATATTTTTAAAAGATGTAAATTCAGTATATATATCATGCAACAAAAATTATGCAAATGATTTAAATATAAAACCTGAAGAAATAGTTGGGAAAACTGATTATGATTTCTATCCTAAAGAATTTGCCGAAAAATATCGTAAAGATGATAAAAGATTAATTGAAACCGATACTGCTGAAGTTTTTGAAGAAGAATATATTCAAAATGACAAAAAGTTTTGGATAAATACTTTTAAAATACCTGTTAAAAATATCCATAATGAAATAACAGGGATATTAGGAATATTTCATGATATAACAGAAAAAAAAGAATTAGAAAAACAATTGCTGCAATCAGAAAAATTATCTGCTGTCGGTAAATTAACGGCAGGCGTGGCTCATGAATTTAACAATCTGATGGCTATAATACAAGTAAATAATGAAATAATAAATTATATTTCAAAAGAAAAAAATGATGAAGAACTTAAAAATTGCGCTAAAGTTATTTCTGAAACAATACATAGAGGAAAATCTATTGTATTAAATATGATGACATTTGCAAAACCAAAAGAACCTGAAAAAAATTTTTATTATATACGGGATATTTTTAATGAAACAATTAAACTTCAGGAAAAAGAACTGGCTCTGGAAAATATTACGATAAATATGAAATTTAGCGGATTGCGAACAAAAATATTTGTTGATAAATCTCAAATAGAACAAGTTTTTTTGAATATGATTATAAATGCGCGCCATGCAATTATTCCTAAAGGAAAAGGAACGATAGAAATTGAATCTGATATTGAAAATAAATTTATAGTGTTTTATATTAAAGATAATGGCATCGGAATACCTAATGATAAAATTAAGAATATTTTCGAACCGTTTTTTACAACTAAAGGCGCGATGGCTAAAGATAGTCTGGGAATTAAGGGGACAGGCTTAGGATTAAGTGTTTCTTACACTATAATAAAAAATCATGGGGGAAATATAGAAGTTGAGAGTGAAGAAGGTAAGGGAACTGTTTTTAAAATTATTTTGCCTATAAAAGATACAAAAATTAAAGATGATGATTATATTGAAACAATGGAAGAACCGCTAAAAAATAGCTTGAGATAAAAAAAATATTTCGTGTAGTTTGTCAATGAAAAAATTGAGTTTTTACCAGAAAAATTGATAGTTTATTTCAGGTAATTCGGAATTTTGTTCGAATTCAATTTTAATTACTACCATAACTTCCAAATCTACGGGCAAAATAAGGTTGGAAGCATTTAATAATCCTTCGAAAATTTGTTTCAATTTTTTGTTTTTTAAGACATCTCCGTCAGCATATTTTATTTTTTTTAATTTGCCGTTATTTTCAAAATATAGTTCTATATCTCCAAATAATTTTTGTGATTGCATTGATTGTTTGATTTTTTCTTTATAACCAGGAAAAGTTTTTTTTAATTTTAAATTTAATGTGTCCTGAGATTTTTTTTCAATAAGTTTTAAATACTCAGGATTCATTTTATATTTTTTGTAAGTAAGGTTTAAATTTACATTAACTCTTCCTTCACCGCCAGCCTGCTGATTATCTACATTATCAGATAAATATTTGGAATTTGCATTTTTAAGTTTATATTTTGTTACATCAAGTTTATTAGCGTTTGCAGCAGCAGTTTTATTTTGAGTTTCACCATCAAAATTTTTACTGGTTTCAATTTTTGATTCTTTATTTGTTGAAGTATTTTTGGCAATAAATAATTTTGCCTGTTCTTGACCTCCTGAAGTTTTATAAGAAGGTATTTTAAATTCTGAGTTATTTTGAGTATTTGAAGGTTGCTGAGCTGAAAGATTTGTATTGATAACGGTTTTTCCTCCTGATATTTTTTCGGCGGCAAGAGAATTTTTTTCTGATGAATAAATGTTTTTATTAATCATAATAGCTGAACCTGTTTTTGATGACTTTTCTGATCTTGAAGAAGTTTTTTCCGTAACTGATGTTAAATTTTGAGATACTGATAATGAAGTATTGGAAAATCCGGTTTTGTCTGCTTTTGCAACTGCTTTTTTTTGCGGTTCGAAAGATTTGCTTCCTGGTTTTTCCGGCATAGGAATACTTAAATCAATAGGAACATTATCTTTTGATTTTGAAGAAGAACTGAATGCCGCAGAATTGGTATTTGATTTAGAAGAAACGGTTTTAATTCCTGAGACATTCGAACCGGCAGTTGTAACTATTTTACTTTTTTTGGAATTAAAATCATTATAGGAATTTTCTGTATTGTAATTTTCCGGGAGTTTTGCAACTGTTATATTTTTTTTTTCTGAAAAATTCGTTGAACTTTTTGAGCTGCTTTTTAATTGTGAATATCTATGTCCTGATAATACTTCGTTTTTTTCAATTGAATATTTCATATTAGAATTTTGTGGCTTATTTGAATTGTTATCCTGATAATTTGTTTTAATTCCTGTTCCTTCATTTTTTTCGGATGCCTGCTGATTTTTATTGAATAAGTTTATTTGTTCGTCTTTTACATTATATTGTTTTAAGGAATAATCATTTTTAATGTTCTGGAAGTTAGTTTTTGAAATGGAATTGTTCGATGGCAATTTATCGGTTTTATTTCGGTCGCCAGAGACGTTTTTAATTTGAATATTATTGTAATTTGATTTGTCATCTGCATTTTTGGTTTCCTTTATAATTTGTGAAGTCCCTGTTTTATAATTGAATTTTTGTTGTACTGATGAAACTGAAATCGGAGCATTTGCATCGTGGATATATTTTTTTGAATTCAAGGCATCGGCTCGTTCTTTATTTTCTACATTAAAATTTTTCGAGAACCCGGCAGTTTTTAAATTTGAATTATCATGATTATTTTTTATTTCTTTCTGCTTGATATCAACTGAATATTTTTTTTTTGAGAAAGTAGAATTGTCAGGATATTTTATTTCTGATTGCCCCGATGATATTGAAAATGTATAATTTTTTTCGTTGTTTTCATACTGAGCTGATTGTTTATAATTTTTATTTGTTTCAGATAAAAGTGCTGATTTAGAGGTTTGTATATTTTTGGCATTTTGCGGAGTGTATTCTGATGTTTGCGTTTTTTTCATGGAATTATATTCGATAACATTATTTTTTGTTTTGCTGAACATAGAAACATTCACATTTGATGATTTTGAAGGTATCAGTTCTGATTTTTGCTTTGGAACATTGATTTCGCCGGCGATGTGCCTTGAATAATTTTCAGAAGTTTTGTGTGAATATTCAGGAGTTGAACGGGTTATTGAAAATTTTTCATTTTGCTTTACATTCTGTTCTGATTCTTTAATTTTTGTTTCAGAAGAAAAGAATCCTTTTGATTTATCAGGGAAATTAACTTGTTTTGAATAAGACTGATATTGATCTTCTGATTTGTTTAACGAATTATTTTTTTCTGAAGAAATTGTTTTTTTTTCAAATAAAGTAATGTCATTTTTTGTTGTCCTGCTGTTTAAAGATTTTTCTATTTCAATATTAGAATGTTTTTTTTCAATGTTTTCTGAAACGGCTGTTTTTTCAAGTTGTTTCTGCTGTAAATTTATACTTTCTTTTTTTTGAGAGATAGAAGATTCAAATATTTTTTTACTGAAATTTTCAAATTTTGTTTTTTCTGCGGATATTTCTTTGTTTGTCTTGATTTCTATCTGCTGTTTTATAATTTCATTTTTTTCAATTTGGGGAGTTTCTGTTTTTTTAAACATTTCAATACTTTTAGTCTGCTCATAAGATTTAACCTGCTGAATAGGTACATCGGCGTATTTTTGGGATTTTGTTATTTTTTCTTCTGCAGGAGTTATTTCTTCTTTGATTTTTTTATCAATAGTTTTTTCTTGTTTTTTTTCGTCGATTTTGATTTTTATCTGCTCGTTTTTTTTTACCTGTTTTTTTAAAATTTCGGCAGGCCGTTTAACAATCTGTTCGTTTTCTTCTATAAGTTTGAACTTTAATTCGGTTTCTTCTTTTGTTTTATCAGGATCGCGCGACAAGTATATATTCCCCAAAAACAACAAGATTAAAATATGACATAGTATAGATAACCAGATAAATTTTTTGAGATTGAGTTGCTCCGAATCAATCTCTAATAGATAATTTTTATTCATAATTTATTTTATCTGTTTTTTTAGCGGCAAATGAAATATCCTGCACCCCAGATTCTTTTGCAATATCAATAACCTGTATTATAATTTCGTAATTTACTTTTTTATCCGCTTTGACTGTTATTTGAGGTTTTCCTCCGTTTTCTATGTTGGAAAAAATTTTATTTTTTAACCCGGTTTTATCTACCTTGTCATTGTTGAAATAAATTATGTTGTTTTCGTCAACATAAACCGTCATTTCATGCTGCTGAACAGTTTTTGAATTTTTTGCTTCAGGCATTTTAACCCGCATGCCGGGATGCACTACAAGAGTAGATGAAACCATAAAAAATATTACAAGTATAAACATTACATCTATCAGTGAAGTAATATTAAGATCCTTCATTGATTTAAGTTTTGTCGTATGCCTTAAACGTCTCATTTTATTCTCCTGAATCAGAAACTATTTATCGGATTTCGCACAGATATAATTTATTAGCTTGGTTGTTATTTGTTCCATGTCCCAGTTTATGCTTTCAATACGTATCATAAAATAATTGTAAGCCGCTATTGCAGGAATGCCTACTATTAAACCGGCGGCTGTAGTGTATAGCGCTTCTGCAATTCCGTTTGCTAACTGAGCAGGATTACTTAAACTAATATTGGATATTACAAAAAAAGCTTTTATCATTCCGGTAACTGTTCCTAAAAGACCAAGTAATGGCTCGATTGTTGCAATAATGCCTAAAAATCCGATATGACGTTCCAGTTTTGGAATCTCGGAAATTATTATTTCATCTGCTACAATTTCAAGTTTATCGCGGGTATTATCGTAATTTTCAAGGATTGCCGCTGCAATGCGGGATATAGAAGTT
>JAGOBX010000538.1 GCA_017999075.1 Candidatus Babelota bacterium
ACCTTATATAAAACATCAGGATTCATGCCGTTTGTATCAAGTTTGACAAAATATCCAAGCTGTTTTAAATATTTTATAAATGATTTAAGTCCAGGATGAATAGTTGGTTCGCCGCCGCATATCACAACTGCATCATTAAATTTTCTTCTGATTTTCAAATTATCCATTATGTATTCGTGGGGTATGGAGATTTTATTTGTTAATAAAAATTTATTATGGCAGTATTCACATTTAAAATTGCATCCGTTTGTAAATAAAACTATAGAAATATGGCCGGGATAATCAATAAATGAATTCCATTCTATTCCGCCGAAACTTATATCTGAAAATATACATTCATTATTATTATAGGTAGGAAGGGTATTATTGCATGTTTCGTTTTGTTTCAAAGTATCCTCAAAAAACTATAAATTTTAAGTTGCTTAAAATTTAAGGGATTCACTAAAATGAATCCCTTGAAACTTTTTTATTTATTCAACAAAACGACAGATTAAACTACAGATTCATAAACAAATCTATTTTTAAATTCTTCCTGTTTCCCTTCATTCCAATTGCTTACCGGTCTTAAATAACCTACTATACGCGAAAAAACCTCAGCTTCTCTGCCGCATGTAGGACATTTATTTATTTTACCTTTAAAATATCCGTGCTCTGAACAAACACTAAAAGTCGGAGTTAAAGTAAAATAAGGAAGTTTATAAGTTGATGAAACTTTTTTCACTATTTTCTTTACAGTTTCAACATCAGGTATTTCTTCTTTTAAAAATATATGAAAAACCGTGCCGCCAGTATATAATACCTGCAAATCATCCTGATGATTTAAAGCTGCAAATATATCATTTGAATAATCGACAGGTAATTGAGTCGAGTTTGAATAATACGGTATCCCGTTTCCAGACGTCGCTATCATAGGAAAAACTTTTCTGTCAAGTCTGGCCAATCTGTAAGAAGTTCCTTCAGCAGGAGTGGATTCAAGATTATACAGATTCCCTGTTTTTTCCTGATAACCCATAATCCTCTCGCGCATAAAATTCAATATTTCTTTTGCAAATTCTTTCCCTTCTTTTTCACCTATATCTTTACCCAAAAAATTAAGACAGCACTCATTGCCGCCAACTAATCCGATAGTCGAAAAATGGTTAACCCAATATTGTTTGTTTTTCTGATAAATATCTTTTAAGTAATATTTTGCATAAGGATATATTCCGCTTTGTGTTGTAGCTTCCAAAAATCTGCGTTTAATCTCAAGACTCTCACTTGCCGAATCCATCAGCAACCCCAGTCTGTTAAAAAATTCTTCTTTATTTTTGGCTATATAGCCTATTCTCGGCAAATTTATTGTAACTACACCTATGCTTCCTGTCAAAGGATTTGCTCCGAATAACCCGCCGCCTCTGCTTAATAATTCACGGTTGTCAAGACGAAGCCTGCAACACATACTTCGTGCGTCTTCAGGATTCATATCAGAATTAACAAAATTAGAAAAATAAGGTGTTCCGTATTTAGCAGTCATTTTCCATATTAATTCATAATTAGGATTATCCCAGTCAAAATCTTTTGTAATATTGTAAGTGGGTATAGGGAAAGAAAATACCCTGCTGGAAGCATCGCCTTCCAGCATAACTTCAGCAAACGCCTTATTTATCAAATTCATTTCTTCCTGGAAGTCGCCATAAGTTTTATTTTTAATTTCACCGCCTATAATCACAAACTGGTTTTTTAAAATTTCAGGAGGCTGAAGATCCATTGTAATATTTGTAAAAGGAGTCTGAAATCCTACTCTTGTTGGAATATTTAAATTAAAAATAAATTCCTGAAGAGACTGTTTGATTTGGTCATAATCCAGTTTATCATAATATATAAAAGGAGCAAGATACGTATCAAAATTTGAAAATGCCTGGGCGCCGGCAGCTTCTCCCTGAAGAGTGTAGAAAAAATTAACAATTTGACCTAAAGCGGTTCTGAAATGTTTCGGGGGTTTACATTCAACTTTTCCCGGAACTCCGCGGAAACCGTTGGCAAGAAGGTTGAACAAATCCCATCCGCAGCAGTAAACCGCAAGTATATTAAGATCGTGAATATGGTAATCTCCTGAATTATGAGCATCTCTTATATGTTTAGGATAAATCTTATTCAGCCAGTAATTAGCGCTTATAGAAGATGCAACATAATTATTTAATCCTTGTATCGAATAAGTCATGTTGCTGTTTTCACTCACACGCCAATCCATACGGTTAAGGTACTTATCTATTATTTGAGTCATATCTTCAAATAATTTATCTGTCTGTTCAATATTTTTATATTGCATTCTGTAAAGAGAATATGATTTCGCAATACGCCACAATCCCTGATTCACAAACTCTTCTTCAACTATATCAGATATAGTTTCAATATCTATAACAGTTTTGCTTTTATACATTTCATTCAGTTTGTTTAAACAATTATCATATATTAAAACTGTTTTTTCTTTTGAAACATTGAATTGAGAACAAACTTTTTCAATAGCATTTTTCATTTTTAAAGGGTTATCCGCAACGATATCTCCATTGCGTTTTTTAATGTACTTCATATTATAAATCCTCCAGAAATGCCGGACTACAATAAAATTTTAAATAATTATTCCGGCTTGTCAGGCAAATATTGTTTAAAATTTGCCAAACATAAATAATAAATGTTTTCCGTGCTGAAAAGCATAGTCATCATCATTATTATTAATTTCATTAAAATCGTCGTGATAATTATTATTTTCTAATGAAATCAGTTTTAAATTATTTTTAATATACAATTTTTAAAGATATTAGTTTTTATGGCGTGTGGGGATTCTGCGGCGCATACGCACATGACACC
>JAGOBX010000539.1 GCA_017999075.1 Candidatus Babelota bacterium
ATCACAGACAGGATCAAGAACAGCAGCGCTGCAAAGACAAAAATAAAAAAATTTTTTAAATTTATGTATTTCCAATTCCGGTTTTACATATTCTTTTTTTTTATTTTCCATAACAAAAATATTATATCCGTAATGTTAAAAAAATCAATAAAATTATATATTTTCAGGTTTATAATTATATCTTTGCGGATAAGAATTAATTTTTATTTTTTTGAAAAACAATAACCGGATTTTCATTTGAGTAACCGCTGCAGTTAAAATATTCGCAATGTCCCTTTTTTTGATTATTATATACATTCAAAAACAGTGCGCCGTTTCCTGCAAGATAATATTTTACCAATGAGGAATTATAACAAGTCCATTTGAAAAAAAATAAGGTGCCGGTAATTATTTTTATTGCTTTAAATATCCGAAAAGCATTTTTAATATGAATTTTATCTATTTTTTTTATATTGTTTCCATTATTCACGAAATTTAATGGCGCTTTATGAAAATATACAAGCATGGCTGCAGTAAATACATTAATAAATAATAAAACAAATGAATAAATTTTTTTTAAATGACGCATTACTCTTGATTCATTACTTTGTTTCGCTTGTAATATCTGAATTAACAGATTCGGTTTTATCTGCAAATGCTTTCATAAAACTGTTATTAATATTTTTTTTTTTATAATAATCAACAGCTCTAATGATTGCATTTTCCCAATCATCCCCATATTTTTTTTTGAATTCCTGAATTATATGAAGTTTATAAAAGTAAATGTCTTCGGAAGTATTGACATCTTCGGAAGATTGAGAATCTGTATGTGAAATCATTCCATTTGAATTTTGTGAAGGACCGCGGAAATTTTCAGCAGGCAATTTAATATGGTTTGAAGTTGCAGTATAATTTTTAAAAATCGAATTGTCCTGAATTTTTTTTTTACTTTTTTCGAACTCCACAAAAAAGAAACTAAATGTAATGGCTGCAATAAAAAAAATAATTGAAGCGTACATTTTGAATTTAACTGTGAAAAAATGTTCTATATTATGATAAAAATTTTCGATTGAAATTTCATGTTGTTTTCTGAATTTTAAAAAGATAGGCCCTAAAATTTTGTAAAGCAGAATATCGAAAAGATTTATGTAAGAAAGATCTATTTTATTGAATTCATTTTTGTCAATTATTGTAGTAAATAATTGAATGACTGAATAAATCACTCCAAATATAATTAAAGATAAAATTAAACCGGCCCATCCGAACAGTTTAAAACAGATAAGACTTAAAAATAATAGAATGCCGGCGTTTAAAAAAATAACCATAAATTATATTTATAACCTGATTCCCATATTCGTTTCAATATATTTAACATATTGAGGTATTAAAGATAATCTTTCCGAACTTTTCATAAATCCGCTTTTTAGACCGTTTAATTCAATTGTACACAAATCATTAAAGTTTAAATTATGATACAAATAAGCTATAAAATTTTCTTTTGTTTTAGTAGTATTTGAAACCAGTCTGTTATCCTGGCATATAACTATCCTTAATCTGTGTTTTTTAAAAAATTCTCCTATAGGATGGTTTTTATATTCTTTGATATTCTCACAAGTTTGTATATTGCTTGTTATACATACCTCTACAGGTATACGTTTCATTCCTTTTACATATTCCAGCAAATCAAGATTGTCAAGAAGATTGGTGCCATGTCCGATTCTATCCACTCCGCAATCAACTATAGCTTGTTTTATACTTTGCCATCCGAACGCTTCACCTGCATGACAAGTATTGTATAAACCTGCTTTTTGAATCAGTTTATATGCTTCAACAAAATTTTTTGCCGGATATCCTTTTTCCGGTCCTGCGATATCAAACCCCACCACACGTTTTATTCCATCTACTTTATTGGCATTAACTGCAAGTACAGCAGTATTTCTTGCTACTTCTTGAGCAAGTTGCTTATTGTTGAAGCAAGAAAAAAAAGTTGCTATTTTTTTATGATACGGGGACATCGTAGAAGAAAATATCCTTACTCCGCATAAAATCATATTTGATTTTATTCCAAAATCTTTTTCTGCGCGTTCCAGTCCTGTATTGACTGCGCGCACTACTTCATAAGGTTTTAATTTTTTATGCGTATAATTCATCGGAGCGAACCTCAGTTCAAAATATATCACATTTTCATTTGCCAAATCTTCTGCGAGTTCATAAGCTGCCCGTTCAAGTGCATATTTTTCCTGAAGAAGAGGTTCGGTTATTTTTCCAAAAACTGTAAGATACCCTTCGAGATTATCATATTTGTCTTTTGAAACGATTTTTGATAATTCCGGTTTTGTATAAGCGGGCAATTCAAATTTTTGTTCTTTGGCAAGTTCAATTATTGTTTCTACTCTGAGAGAACCTCCGAGATGCAGATGTAAATCAACTTTAGGGAGCGAAAATATTTTTTCTATGATATTTCTGTGTTTACTGAAAAATTTTAAGTCAATTTTTGTCAAATCGGAAAGTTCCTTGTTTGATAATTTTTTTACATTATATTTACTGAACATATTTTATAAAAAAACTCCTTATTAAAAAATTATAAATGAATTATACAAATAATAAAATAATGATAAGAATTTCATTTGTATTTAATCATAATAATATTTTGAAAAATAAAATTGTCAATGTATAAAAAAAACTTGTTTTTTTTTATATGGAAATATATTATATAAGAGTTATAGGAGTTTATAAATTGAGCGCAATTGAAAAAATGAATCAATATAATAAAAATTTAGGAGGCGCCTGCTAATGAATAAAAAAATAATAATAATTGAAGATGACGTTGATTTATTGGAAACCGTCAAAGTACGTTTGGAAAAAGAG
>JAGOBX010000540.1 GCA_017999075.1 Candidatus Babelota bacterium
TTATAAGGTATTTAGGTATTTGTTTGTGATATAATTCGACTTTATCATTATCTTTTATCATTGCTATTAAAGTTAATATTAATACTGCAAAAGTTGTGGTTTTGATTCCACCTGCTGTGGAACAAGGAGAACCTCCGATAAACATTAACGCTATAGAAGTTAATAAACTGGATTGTGATAATTCTGCTATATTTAAAGAATTGAATCCCGCTGTTCTGCAGGTTACAGATTGAAAAAGCGATGCGAGTAATTTTGATGAAATATCGCTGAATTGTTTTAATTGATTGTCAAATTCAAATATAAATATAAGTATTGTGCCTATAATAATCAGTATTCCGGTTGCAATTAAAGTTAATCTTGTATGGAGAGATATAATAATTTTTTTTTTTTGTTTGTGTCTGTTGGAAAAATAATTTTGAAGCTCGAATACTACAACAAATCCTATGCCGCCGGTTATAATAAGAGAGATTATAGTCAGATTAATCCACACATCGCTGTTGTAGTCTGATAAATTGTTTGAGAAAGTTGAAAAACCTGCGTTGCAGAAAGCTGAAACAGAATGGAAAACGCTTGTAAATATTGCTTTTTTTATTGAAAATTTATTTACGAATTTTACAAACAAAAGTAAAAATCCTGTAAATTCTACCGCAAAAGTAAATAATACAACATATTTTATTATATCTTTTATTTCATTAAACTTTGACTGACCGGTAATTTCACCTGCAATAATAGAATCTTTTATTGTTAATTTTTTTGAAAATATGGATAAAAACAGCAGTGAAAAAGTCATTATTCCCAGTCCTCCGATTTGTATCAGAGATAAGATAATTAATTGACCTGTTTTTGTAAAATCCTTTGGAGTATCCTTGACAATCAGACCTGTCACGCAGACAGCAGAAGTCGAAGTATATAACGCATCTATATATTTTATAGGCTTGACTGTTGCAAAAGGAAGCGATAAAAGAAAAGAACCCGTTAGAATAATAATTAAAAAACTTAAAAATATTATTCTAGCCGGGTTAATGGAGCTTTCTTTTGGTGTGTTTGGGTTATCTCCAATCATTTGAAATCTCCGTTTTTGGTGATTTCATTTTATTTCTTTTCAGATAATGCTTTTTTGGCTGCATCAACTATTTTTTCAAATGCAGGTTTATCATTAATAGCAAGTTCAGAAAGAGTTTTTCTGTTTATTATTATTTTAGCTGCATCAAGTCCTTCAATTAATCTATTATAGCTTAATCCTAAAGCTCTTGAAGCAATATTAATCCTTGTAATCCATAATCTTCTGAATCCGCGTTTTTTTTGTTTTCTTCCTTTGTATGCATTTTGAAATTTTTTTACAACAGCCTCTTTTGCTGTTCTGTAATGATTTTTTCTGCTTCCAACAAATCCTTTAGCGCGTCTGAAAATTTTCTTTTTTTGTTTATCGCTGTTTGAACTGCTTTTTGAACGTGGCATAGTAAAAACCTCCGGTAAATGTATTGTGATAATATATTATATCACAATACTTTGATTGAATTTTAATATAAAGTTATAAAATTATTTATGATAAGGCATAGTTAAAATTACATTTTTTGAATTTGATTCATTCATCATTACGCCTTTTTTTAAGTTGCGTTTGCGTTTACGAGTTTTTTTTGTCAGAATATGACTTTTATTAGCTTTCCAACGTTTGATTTTTCCGCTTTTCATTAATTTAAAACGTTTAGCGGCGCTTTTTTTTGTTTTTAGTTTTGGCATAACAGATTAACCTCCGGTAAAAATTAAAATGCGGAAAATACAGCGCATTTTAAATTAAAAAATTTAATTATTCATTGTCTTCAGTTTCATCAATTTCATCTTCGTCAATTTCCTCAACCTCATCGATCTCATCAATTTCTTCAGAAATATCATCATCTATCTCTAAATTGTTTTCATCAGAAATATCTTCATCTTCATTTTGTTCGATATCCATTTTTTTGACTGATATTTTTTCTGATTTTGATGATTTAATAACAGGTTTGGTTGATTGTTTTTTTGGAGCTATACACATACTTAAAGTAGAACCGTCCATTTTTAATTCCTGTTCTATTTCTGCTAATTCAGATAATGTTGAGAAAAAATTTTTCATAAGTTCAATTCCTCGTTCTGAATACATTCTTTCTCTTCCTCTGAACCGCATTGAAATCTTTACTTTATCGCCTTCATTCAAAAATTTTATAATATGTCCGCGTTTATGTTCAATATCATGTTCGCTTATTTTTGGAGTCAATTTTATTTCTTTAAGTTGCGACACTTTTTGTTTTTTTTTCGATTCTTTTAATTTTTTCTTTTTTTCAAACAAAAATTTGCCGTAATCAAGTATTTTACATACAGGCGGATTGGCATTAGGGCTTATTTCAACTAAATCAAGTTCGACGTTTTCAGCCATTCTAATAGCATCAGATAATGATACAACACCTTTTTGCTCTCCAGTTTCGCTAATAAGCCTCACATTCGGAGACATAATTCTTGAATTGATTCTGAATAAATCAGTCTTTTTAAAATTTCTATCCTGCTTTTTGATAAATTTAGAAATATTAATCACCTCCATAAAAAAAAACGGCAAGAATCATATCTTGCCGTTTATATACACTTTCAACTTAATTTTGTAAAGGATATATAATAAACCTGCAATTTAAAACAAAAAACAAAACTTTTAAATTACAGAATTATTTATAAAACCCTTTTATAATTCAAATAAGTTAAACCCTCAAAATACTTGATTTTGTAAATCAAGATATACCGGGTGAGAAGTAATAAACGACTTCTTCTTAAATTTTAAATATTAGTTTATAAGTTAAAAGAAAAATTGTTA
>JAGOBX010000541.1 GCA_017999075.1 Candidatus Babelota bacterium
AAAAAGCAAAAAGCGTGTTTGAAATGTAAATAAATTTTTTTGATAAATTATTGGGTTAAATGTCAATAAGTAATTGAATCCGAACTATACGTTCGGATTTTTAGAAGTTTTCTATTGTTTTTTATGCGAAATTTCGAAAACTTCAGAAACCAAGATTTTGCTAATGCTTAATACTGGTTAAATGATTGAGAGGTAATTTTATGTGGATTTATTGGGAAAGAATTGTTGATTATATTGTATATTCCGCAATGGGATTAGAGAAAAACGCATTGTCAGGAGCATTACATTTTTTTATTTATGATACTGTTAAAATTTTTTTATTATTAAGCGTTATAATTTTTATAGTATCTTTTTTGCGGACATATATTACTCCTGAAAAGACGCGCAGAATACTCGGCGGTAAAAATGTTTTTTTAGGAACTATTCTCGCATCAATATTGGGAATTTTCACTCCATTCTGTTCCTGTTCAGCTATTCCTTTATTTATTGGATTTGTTGAAGCAGGCGTTCCGCTTGGTGTTACATTTTCGTTTTTAGTCGCGTCGCCGATGATAAATGAAATAGCGGTCGGGCTTCTACTTTCAACTTTCGGCGCAAAAGTTATGGTAATGTATATTGGAACTGGATTGCTTATAGCAATAATCAGCGGAAATATAATTTCATATTTAAAATTAGAGAAATATGTTGAAGATTTTGTATATAAAACTAAGGTAGGCGCGGGTATGCCTGAAACAGGATATACAATGGGCGGCAGGATACAATACGGATTAAATTACACTGGAGAAATAATTAAAAAGGTCTGGTATTATATTTTAATTGCAATCGGTATTGGCGGATTTATGCACGGGTTTGCTCCTGCGGGTGTATTGTCGAAATGGGTCGGCGCAGGCAATATTTTTGCAGTACCGTTGGCTGTAATTGTCGGAGTTCCTTTGTATGCAAATGCTGCCGGAATCATACCTATTGTAAAAGAACTTACTCGTCTCGGCGTTCAGACCGGCACCGCATTAGCGTTTATGATGGCAGTAACCGCATTATCTCTGCCTGAATTTATTATTCTGAAAAAAGTATTGAAAATCAGATTATTGCTTACTTATTTCGGAATTATATCAGCCGGCATTATATTTGTTGGTTATTTATTTAATTATATTATGAAATAAAAGAACACTTTTAAAAAAAATTGGAGGTAATGAAAAATGAAAATTGAAGTTTTAGGGACAGGTTGTGCAAAATGTAAAACGCTTTTTAATGCTGCTCAGGATGTTGTTAAAGAATCAGGGCTTGCATGCGAAATTGATAAAGTCGAAGACATTACAAAAATTATGGGATATGGCGTTATGATGACTCCTGCGCTTGTTGTTGATGGAGAAGTAAAAGTTGCGGGCAGAATTCCATCTAAAGATGAAATAAAAAAATGGATAAAACCATAAGCATAGTTTCATTTAAATTATGAATTAAAAACCATGAAAAAAATGAATTTTTCGGTAATTTTTTTCAAAATAGAATTTTACATTTTTTCAGGAGATGATTTTTATGTCAGAAAAAAACAATTGCTGCTGCGGCGGCCAAAAAACTTTAATAATGGCTTGCTCAGGCGGGTCTAATGTTGGTCAGGTTTCAAATAATGTAATGATTGAACTTGATAAAGCAGGAAAAGGCAGCGCGTATTGCCTTGCCGGAGTAGGCGGAGATTTATCAGGATTTATTCAATCAACAAAATCCGCTAAAACTATTTTGATAGATGGCTGTCCTGTTGGCTGCGCTAAAGCGGTATTTAAGCGGCATAATTTATCTGCGGATAAATATTTTGTAATTACAGATTTGGGAATAGAAAAGAATCATAATTTCGAAAAACTTTCTGAAGAAACAAAAATTGCGTTTGAAAAAATTGTTAAAAAATTGGATTAGTTTTTAGGCAATTAACCACCAAAGGCACCGAATGACACCGAAAAGAAAGGAAAAGAAATAAAATGGATGAAATTTACGAAAAAGAATTAAGTGATAAAATAATTGGCTGCGCTATAGAAGTTCATAAAGAATTGGGATTTCGATTTTTGGAAAAAGTATATGAAAATGCAATGATGATAATTTTCAGAGAAAAAAATATTTATGCGGTTCAGTAAGAAAGTATTAAAGTCTATTTTCATAATGAAATAGTAGGTGATTATTCGCCTAATATTTTGGTTAATAATAAAGTGGTCATTGAATTAAAAACTGTCAATGTAATTACAAATAAACATAAAGCACAACTGATAAATTATTTAAAATCTACAGGTTTGAAAGTAGGATATATTTTAAATTTTGCTAATGAAACTTTAGAATTTAAAAGAATGGTTTTTTAATTCGGTGAGGTTAGGTCAACTCGGCGGTAAAAATTCTTAACCACCGAAGACACTGAATAACACCGAAAAAAATAGGAGGAAAAAATTTATGCGCTTTTTAAAAATTTTATTAATTGTCCTTTGGATGGCTTCTACTTTTACAGGTTGTGAACACGGAACAAATATTCCAGTTGACAGTCAATCAGACCAGATGAATGCAGCGGTAAATCAGCAAAATGCCGATGTCCAACCACAAAATCAAACACTTGCTGCTACAGAACCGGTAAAACAAAATCCTGCAAATACGCAATCCGCTAAAGCGGTTGAAAATAAAATCAAAGTAACATTTATTGAACTCGGTTCAGTAAATTGCATTCCTTGCAGAATGATGCAGCCGGTAATGAAACAAATTGAAGAAAAATATAAAGATAAAGTCAAAATTATTTTTTATGATGTATGGACTCAGGAAGGTCAGCCATTCGGACAGAAGTACGGAATACAGGCGATACC
>JAGOBX010000542.1 GCA_017999075.1 Candidatus Babelota bacterium
ACGTTGAAACAATTGAATTGTTTATAAAAGATATAAACTTAAAGTATAATGTAAATTCTAAAATTGCGTCGGGCGGCGGAAGAATGAAAATTACTATGGATAGATATGAAGCTGATTGGAACATGGTAAAAATAGGGTGGCAGACTCATGTGAAAGGAGAAGGACGTAAATTCAGAACAGCCAGGGAAGCTATTGAAACTTATCGGAAAGAAAATCCTGGAGTTATAGATCAGGATTTGCCGCCATTTGTAATATCTGATGAGACAGGGGCTGCTTCAGGTGCTGTTAATGATGGTGATTCAGTTATATTTTTTAATTTCAGAGGAGATCGGGCAATTGAAATAAGTAAAGCCTTTGAATCTGATGATTTTGACAAGTTTGAACGAGGTAAAAAACCTGATGTGATTTATGCGGGAATGATGGAATATGACGGGGATGCACATATACCAAAAACTTTTCTTGTAAATCCTCCGGCATTAGATAAAACAATAGGTGAATTGTTTGCAGGCAACGGAATAAAACAGTTTGCTATTTCCGAAACACAAAAATTCGGACATGTAACCTATTTCTGGAATGGAAACAGAACAGGAAAATTCAGCGATAAATTTGAGGAATATGTCGAAATTCAGTCTGATATTCTGCCGTTTGAACAGAGACCATGGATGAAGGCTGCTGAAATTACTGATAGGGTTATGAAGGAAATTAAAACTAAAAAATGGGATTTTATAAGATTAAATTTTGCAAACGGAGATATGGTAGGTCATACAGGCGTTTATCAGGCAGCGGAAATTGCTGTTGAAACAGTGGATTTGTGCCTGGGTAGAATTTTAAAAGTACTTGAAGAATCTAAAGGGATTGCAATAATAACTGCTGATCACGGTAATGCTGATGAGATGTATGAACTTGATAAAAAAGGCACTATAAAAATCAATAAAGATACAAATGAACCAAAAGCTAAAACTTCTCATACATTGAATCCTGTTCCTTGTATAATATTTGATCCTTTGTATCAAGGAGAATATGTTTTAAATGAATCTTTAAAAAATCCAGGTCTGACCAATGTAACTGGAATGTGCATTGAATTGCTGGGTTATGTAAAACCTGATTTTTATGATGAATCGCTTATATCAATAAAATGATGGTTTAGTCAATTCAGGATTGATTTTAATAATTTGACATGGAAAAATTTTTTTTAATCAGGATATTTTTCAAAAATAATTTTTTATAGTTGTTAAATCATCAAATTAATGAAATTAGATTTATCAGTTTTCTTTATATAAAAAGATTTATTTCCGCATACAACTTTAGTTTCAGAATTTATTTCAGCATCTGAATATGAAACCAGTATATTTGCTGCAAGCATAAGATTTGCTTCTGAAAAATTATGAAGCAAAACTCCGATGGGGCCTGCAACATCAGGAGTATCAATTATATAATCATTAAATTTTAATTTTTCTATTTCATTGTTTTCTTTTTCGTTGCGTCCTATTATAAAACGGCAGTTGTCATTTAATTTAAAAATCCGCCCGAATTTTAATAATTCTAATTCTTCGCGCCGCGGCTTAGAGTTAATTGAAATTAAATCCTTTAATCGTAAAGAAAAATTTTTATCAGTAAGCAGACATCCTCCGGCAGGAGTAGGATAAGATTTTATATTGAATTTTTCTGCGAGTTCAAATTGTTTTTTTCTGGATCTGCCATTAATATCTAAAAGTTTAGTTCGATCAATTTTACCTTCTTTTTCTGGAATTGACGGGTCAAGTAGTTTTGCGGATAAAGGTCTCAAAATATACCCTTCGTAACCCGACAATTTTTCAACTTTTTTTAAGGAAATTTTGTTTTGCGACATTGGACGTTCGTTTAATACTTCTCCTGAAAATATGAAATCATAATCAAGTTGTTTCATTAAATCCCCTGCTTTTTTAAACATTAAAGCATGGCAGTCAATGCAAGGATTCATATTTTTTCCATAACCATAACGCGGATTTTTTAACATTTCAAAATGTTCTTCTGTAAAATCAATGATTTTTATTGGTATATTTAAAAAATCTGCGGCTGAAATTGATTTGTCAGCCGAAAAAAAGGGGGTAATAAAACTTAACCCCAACACTTCTATATCTAAAGAAGCCACAAGTTTTATTGCAAGGCAAGAATCAAGACCGCCTGACAATAAACCTATAGATTTTATTTTTTTCATTATAATGTCCTTATATTAATTTATTTTTCAGATTTATTTTGTAAATAAATGATTTTTCATCAGTGCCATTTATAATTTCACTGAATACTAATTTTCCGTTATTATTAAGTAAAAAACTTAGTTTTTTAAACTTATTTAAATTTATCAAATCGTGATTTATCAGGATATAAGTTATCGGATTTTTAGTCAATATATTTATTATATTGTTTTCAATTTCGGGAATTTCGCTATCTGTAAACGTGACACCAGGATGATACCATAATAGTGAACCAAAGGGTTTTTGATGGAGTATGCAGTAAAACATAAGATAGTTATGCAATATTAATAATTGATTGTTCTTATCGGAATTAACTTTTAAAAAATCATAAGTTTTTTCTAAGACGTCTTTCTGCGCCGAAGAAACATACATTCCGTTTAATGAAGGCAGATTAATTGAAAAAGTTGAATTGTTTGTTAGACAAACTTCCTGATGAGCTTTTTTTTTATAACTTGAAACTATAAAATAAAATGCAGTTATAAATGATGCTGAAAGACAAATAATAAAAATTGTTTTATTGCGTGATGTTATTTTATTAATGTTATAAAAAAATGAAGAAACAATAATTCCTGAAAACATATAGTAGATGAAAAAA
>JAGOBX010000543.1 GCA_017999075.1 Candidatus Babelota bacterium
AAGATACAGCAAGCCCGTCAAAAACACCTTTTATAAAATCATCTTTTTTTTCGAATGTTTTATATTGGGTCTGAACAGCATTTAATCCCGAAATCATAATAGCCAAGAAAAATATGACAGCCAAAATTTTTTTCATAAATTTTTACTCCATCCGTTACTTTATTTTTAACAAATTGTTTTGTTCAATTTTTACTGATGCTGAGGCAAAACCAGTTACTATAAAATTACAATCCAAAGCTTTATATTTATAATCTGGAATTTTCCGCAGATTTGATTTTTCTGTAAAAAGTTTTTCATTTACAGTCTCATGACCTGAAATCAGTATTTTGTTTTTGTAGATATATTTATCATTTTTGGTTTTATAATACACTACAATCTGATTGTTTGAGAATATTTGTTTCATATTTTTGATGTAATCGTCGAAATTTTCAGGTTCCGGCGTTATTTTAGGAACTCTGTCTCCGGCAGTGAAATAAAATACAGCATTCTGAATATCTTCAAAATCTTCGGAAATATAAACAGGGATAGAAATAAAAGTGTCTTTATTTGCAGTATGAGATAATTTTATATTAAAAATAATGGTATCGCCGATATTGCAGTAATCAGCGGATGCAGAAATATCTGAAATATTATATTTGAATTCTCCGTTAAAAGCTTCTGATTCGTAATATAGTTCTTGTATTTTAATATCTTTATAAGGATTACTGTATAAACGGAATGCGTTAAAAAAAATCATTAAATCGTTTAATCCGCCTGATTCATTAAACTCCCAGTTGTTAAATTCAAGAGTATAATCAGGTTTGAATTTAATTTTTAATTTTTGTTTTATTGTAAGTTTTGGACCTGTTGATTCGGCAAACGCATATTCTGAATTATATGCAGATATCAGGAATAAATAAGGGGTTAAAAATTTGTTGTCAACAATATTCAGGTTATATGTTTTGAATAAATTCAAATCTTTATATCCGAACTTAATTTTTGTTTTAATCATGTTTGTTTTTTTATTCTGGTCAGCTACAATGCATGAATATCTGTCCTGAACAAGAGTTCCATTTTCTTTTATAGGAGAACCCATTTTCCATGAAATATTCAAATTGCTCATGATAGTGTGTATTCCTGCTGTGGCTACAGGCAAATCAGATTGTCCCCACCCGAACATAGGATGACCGAAAGCAAGAATTTGACCGCTGTCTGTTATTGCAGTAATTGTTCCTATGCTGGCAATTGACCAGTCTCCAGTAATCAATTGAACGGAGATTGCTCCGCCTGGAGTGAATTTAACATCATCCGACCATTGCCCGGCTCCTCCTGATTCCAACGGCAGAAAATTATATTTTTCAAAAAGTTCAGGGCATTTCTGCATGACTTTTGAATTTATACCAGATAATATTAAAGGAGATTTGATAAGTGTGAATTCAATACCATTTGATTTTATTGATGAATTGCTTATGAAATTTGATTGAGTAGAAAAATTTATCGGGTGGTTATAATCATATAACATACTTTCTATAGGAGTTACTCCGGCAATAGGATCAAGAGATAATGACCATGCATAGGCAAGAGCTCCAATTAGTTTGTTGTTTATATAAACAGGCGAGCCGCTCATTCCTGCAATTATTCTTGACTTTTCGAGATTTTGACCTGAACATTTTATAAGAATCAAATCTCTTGATGGAGAAGTGTTTTTCAATATGGAAATAATTTCAACGCCGAATGTTTCAGGCTCTGTATTTTTAAAAACCGATAATCCGTATCCTTTCATTCCGGGTTTCAATTCGGATACAGTCATAAAATTCAGAGAATATAATGAGTTTGAAAAAAACAATAATAAAAAAAAAGCAGCGAAAACTTTGTTATTAAAACTATAAAGATTCATATAAATAATTATTTTTGTAATTAAATTTAAAAAATATTTTTAAATTTAATTTAATAAACGAAAAAAAACAACATAAAAACCATATTTGATTGTAATTAATTAATTTTGTTTTGTAATTAATAAAAAAGTTAAATCGTCTTTTACAGAGAATTCGGTTAATTGTTCAATGATTTTATTTTTTAATTTTTCAGCGCTGTAATCGGATTTGAAAGATTGATCAACAGAACTTTTTATATTGAAATAATTTTTTTCATTGTTTACCGAATCGCTTAAACCGTCAGTATATAAAAAAAATAAGTCTCCTGCTGCAAGTTTGAATTTTGTCGTATGACTGGATTTATAGTCGTCAATATATTTTTTAAATTTTTCATCAGATAATTCTCCAATCATAGGAAATGTAGAAGAAAATTCAGTTATTTTATTTTGAGAAAAAATAAAAGCTTCAGGATGTCCGCAATTGAGTATTTCAATTTCTCCTGTTTTAGTGTCTAATATTGAATAAATCATAGTAATCCATTTTCCAGGCGGAGTGTTGACTCTAAGAAACCTGTTTAATTCGAAAATAAATTCCGGCGGATAACTGAATTTTTTTGAAAGAAGTTTTATAGAAGTCATACCGAGAACCATAAGGAATGCAGCAGGAAAAGATTTTCCTACAACATCAGCTATAACAATTGCTTTTTTATTTTCGTTAATATCGAAAACGTCAATAAAATCACCGCCGATTTCTTTTGACGGTTTATAATATGAAACAAAGTTAAAACCGCTGGATTCGATTTTTTCTTCAGGCATCAATTTTTTAATTACTGATATAAGTTCTGTAATTTTTTCATTTTCAATATGTTCCATCATACTGTTGAATTGTTCTGTAAAATCGTCGAATTCGTCACTAATAAAAGTATTGTTTAATACGCGGTAAGACATATTTTTATTTTTAGCTTCTTTAATAC
>JAGOBX010000050.1 GCA_017999075.1 Candidatus Babelota bacterium
CCCGCACTGTTCTAAACCCCATCCCAATACTCTCGCATTGCAAAATCCTTCATAACTCATAAAACTCAATTTTCCGCCTACTTTTTCGATTCTGTTTGCAAATTCTAACATTAATCTTGGTTTTTCCGAAGTTTCAATATTCGGCATAACCTGAGTCATAAGCATTCCATCAGCTTCGCTGCCAACTCCTTCGATTATTTTATAAGCGTCGCAAGGAGATATTCCGGCAAGCAAAGTTTTAAACCCGTTTTTTTTTGCAAGATTAAAATAACTCAACGTTGATTTCGCTACAGCCAGTAATATGACCGCTTCAGGATTACTTTCTTTTATAAGATTAAATTGTTCTTCATCTATTTCACTGCCTCTGTCATAGATGGCTTTTGAATTAAGCTGCAATCCGTATGTTTTCAACCTTGAAATCGCCGCTTTCAAACCTGATAATCCATACGCATCATTTTGGTAAATAATAGAAATCTTCTTTATTTTGAGATTATTAACAAAATAATCTATTAATTTTTCTGTTTCCTGAGGATATGAACCTCTTATATTAAATATATAACGTTCAGGAGGAAGGCGGAAAATATCAGAACCTGTAGCCAATCCTATTAAAGGAATTTTTTTTGAAACAATAATAGGTTTTGCTATAGAGCCGCAAGGCGTCCCGCTTAATGTGCATAATGCAAACACTTTATCGCTTTCAATTAAATTTTTTACATGTTCTGCAGTTTTGGCAGGATCATAATCATCATCTTTAACAACTAATTTTATCTTTCTTCCGGCTATTCCGCCATTCTCATTTACATAATCAAAATAACATTTCATCCCGGCAAGAAAACCGTCTCCTGGCCACGAACTGTTACCGTCAGCATCAAGGCAGGTGCCTATAAGAATTTCTTTGTCAGTTATTCCGTCTTCCGCAAAAATAAAATTTACCCCGGCAAGTAACACTAATAACACATATAAAATTTTTTTCACTTTCACTTCACCTCAATAAAATTGAGACTCCGCGTATTTCATTTAACATCAATATATTTTCCATTATTAATTTCCACCATCCATACTTTATTCAAACCGCTATGGTTTTCAGAAGAAAATGAAATTTTTTCTCCTATACCTATTTCCATATCCTTGATGTTTTCGATAGCTTTTATTAAATTTACGCGGTTAATGTCTCCTTCAATCTTTTTCAATGCTTCCACAAAAAATTTTGCATTTAAAAAACCTTCAAACCCCACATAATCAGGATTAGCTTCAGGAAAATATTTCTTTAACAGTTCATTATATTCTTTTGCTGCAGGGTTAGATAAATCCGAATAAAGCGGTACTGCCTGAGAACATAAAGATCCTTCCAACATATCAGGCATTTTATCTTTAAGAAAATCAGGACCTCCTCCGGTAATTACAGCAAATTTTGCTTTTAATCCGCTTTTTTTCCATTCTGTAAGAAATGTTAAATTCGGTTTTATTGTTGAAAGAAGAATAACGCAATCAGGATTTGCAGCTGATATTTCAGTTATAGCTTCAGCAACTTCAAGCGAATCCCTGAGATTTTTACCTTTTGCGGCAAGTTCCATTCCTTTCTCTTTCAACGCCTTGTTAACTCCTTTTAATCCCGATAATCCGTATGCATCATCCTGATAAAAAACAGCGATTTTATTATACTTTTTAAAATCAATCAGTTTTAAAGTTAATGCATATGCTTCTACTGAATATGCAGGTTTAAATGTAAAAAATGACGGATGAAATTTTGTGTATAAAAATTCTCCTCCTGTATATGCGCCTATTGTAGGAATTTTTGTGTTATCTATATAAGGTATTGCCTGATTCATTGTCGGCGTGCCTACATAAGCTACAAGCGCAAGCACCTTATCTTCCTCATTTAATTTTTTTGTATAATAAGCGCAGGTATCAGGATTATAAACGTCGTCATATTGAATCCGTTTAATCTGTTTCCCATTTATTCCGCCATTAGCATTTATTTCATTAATATAC
Organism: Candidatus Babelota bacterium; assembly: GCA_017999075.1. Classification (GTDB taxonomy): domain Bacteria; phylum JAGOBX01; class JAGOBX01; order JAGOBX01; family JAGOBX01; genus JAGOBX01. The sequence continues at coordinate 1,993 of JAGOBX010000050.1, forward strand.
GATTGATATCCTTTTGAAGTTGACAATCCATAAAATGCAGCAGGTCCTGACTGCATACTTGATGTTCCTATCAGTATAACATCTTCTGCGCAAACTGAAACAGCCATAAATAAAATCATTGTTAAAATTACTATTTTTTTCATAAAAACCCCCTTATTTTTTTTATAGATTATTTTTTAATGCCATACTAAATTAAAATGAGTCACCTCCCGTGTTATTTTTTTAAATAATAATTTAATTGATTGAATCTTACTTTTAAAATTCCATTTTTTTAAATCGTATCGCGGCATTACTCAAACAAATCTATAAAATTATTAAATAATTTTTTTAAAAATTAACTGGGGTTTTATAAAATTAAAATCCCGTTATTCTAAATTTAATATGAAAAAAATGATTATTTCACTTCATTGCACATACAAACATACTTACCTTTTTCAATACGAGTAACAAAAACTCTATCGCTGCCCTGATGATCAGAATCACTAAAAGAAATTTTTATTCCTGTGCCTAACTGCCCCGGCTTTATAGATTCAATGCTTTCAATTAATTTTTCCCTTGTCAATTCTTTTCCGGCGCGTTTTAACCCTTCCACTAAAATCAAAGCATTTAAATATCCTTCGTAACTTACTGAAGTCGGTTTTTCTTCAGGAAAATATTTTTTTAAATCTTTTAAATACAATTCGTTTACTGCAAAATCTGATAAAGGAGTATGATACAAAGGAACAACCTGAGTCACAATAACACCATCTCCATCGCTTCCGAGCGTTTCAAGAAATTTATCAGGACCAACAAAACTCACATTATGAAAATACGTTTTTAGTCCTTCTTTTTTAGCCAGTTTTATAAATTCAGCGCAAGGAGCGTAAACACCTATCATAATAATTGCTTCTGGCTGAGATTCTTTCAAAGCACTCAGAGCTTCTTTAACATCTAATGTATTGCGTTCGTACGAAGCTTTGGCGCAAAGAGCCATTTTTTTTTCTTTCAAAGCTTTGATTGTCCCCTGTAAACCTGCAAGTCCATACGCATCATTCTGATAAAACACAGCGATTTTGCTCAATTTTAATTTATCCACAAAATAATTAATAATTTCAGCGCATTCCATGTTATAACTGGCCCGAATGTTTAAAATATATTTCTCTAAAGGATTTCGGAATGTTTCAGCTCCTGTAAAACATCCTATCAGCGGAATTTTATTCTGATTAATCATAGGCACTATTATTTTCGTCGTCGGAGTTCCCACATACGAAGTTAAAGCGAATACCTTGTCGTCTTCTATTAATTTTTTAGTATTTTCAGCGCACGGAGTGGGTTCATAATTGTCATTATAAAAAATTGTTTTTATTTTTCTTCCATTCACTCCGCCTTCTTCATTAATTTTTTTTATATAAGTTTCATACCCTATTTTGGTTTGAACGCCTAAAAATTTTGCCGGACCTTCCAATACCAGAGAAGAACCTATTAAAATTTCATTATCTGTTACTCCAACCTCTGCAAAAATAATCTGAGGTATTAATATAATCACAGTAATAATTGTATAAATAATATTTCTCATTTTCAATTTTCTCCTTAATTAGATCTGATAAATAAAATCAATAAACTTTTCAAAAAATAATCAAGGATGGCCGCGAGGAATATTTAAATATTCAAACCTCGATTCGTTAAATAAAAATATAACAAATAAAATAATATTCCATGTAATAATTGGATTTATACATATTCTAATAATTTCGTTTAATATTATTATTTCTTTTTCTTCACAATAATACAATTGCAGATTTTTACATATTGAAGGAGTTTTAGGAAAACCGTATTTCATTACATTATATGTCGTAATTACAGTACGCCTCGCTATGAATAAAATTATTATAGCATATAAAAGCAATAAATATTTTCTGTTTTTTTTAATCACTTTAATAAAATATTTTGAGTTAATTTATAAATAATCAAGACAATATATTTCGTTACTATATTAGTATTGAAAAAAAAATCAATATATTTTTCAAGTATAATTATACATACAAACTAACAGTGCTTTTTTTTAATTGAAATCAATGTATACATTAATAACTATACATATTATTTATCGGTAATTTGTATTGCTGTTTTTCCAAATTATTTTTTTTGATTTTTCATATTGAAATTTTTATGAATGGAGTATTCTGCGCAGTCTATTCAATTTTTTAATATCTTAACTATTGCAATAATCCTTATGATTATTTTTCAATGTTCTTGATATGATTTATTATAAATCATGTTTTGATATTTTATAATAATCTGTAACCTACACCCTGTTCAGTTATTAAAAGTTTAGGTGAACTCGGTTTTACCTCAATTTTACGGCGTAATTGTAAAATATAAATTCTTAGATATTGAGTTTCCTCAATAAAATTTTCACCCCACAATTCTTTCATTATCTGCGTCTGAGTTATTACTTTCCCTGCGTTGCGCGCCAGAAGAGTTAATAAGGAATATTCGGTAGGGGTCAATTTAATCTCTCTGTTTTCAATAGTAACAATCCGTTTGTCAAAATCAATTTGAATAGGGCCTGATTTAAAAACCGGTTCTGTTCCTGCAGACTTTGAGTTATGACGCAATGCTACTCGTATTCTAGCCTGAAGCTCATTCATTGAAAATGGTTTTGTGAGATAATCGTCCGAACCAGCGTCAAGAAGATCAACTTTTTCCTGTTCTTCATCGCATACGGTTAAAATTATAATTGGAACAGATGACCATTCTCGTATAATTTTCAATACTTCAATTCCGTTAATATCAGGCAATCCAAGATCAAGAATAATCAAATCCGGTCTGAATGCTTTAGCGGCTTTAATTCCTTCTTGCCCGCAGTCCGCCTCCTTAACATTATATCCATAAGCTTCCAGAGAAACTCTTAAAAATCTGCGTATTTGTATTTCGTCGTCAATTACAAGAATCAAAGCTCCTTGCTTCATATTTTGCCTCCGGTAAAAGGTATAATAATTTTAAATTCTGCTCCGCATCCAGTTTTACTTTCAGCTGTAATTATTCCATTATGCATCTCAATTATTTCTTTACATATAGTTAATCCTAATCCCAATCCTCCGGTTTTATCAGGTTGTTCTCTATAAAATTTATTAAATATTTTTTCCGGATTTTTAAGACCGCGGCCGTCATCAGAAATAATAATATTTATATTTTGTTTTTCGTCAAAAACGGAAATTTTAATTGTTATCCCGCAATCATTATAATATACAGCATTAATTAAAATATTCGAAATAACCTGTTCAAATAAATTGAAGTCAATTTTAATTAAAGGCATATTGTCAGAAAATTCAGTAACAACCGTATATCCTTTTAATTCTGATTCATGTTTAATTAAAACAGAATTTATCAGATCAACTATATCGTATTCTTTTAAATGCAGCGATAAGTTTCCTGATTCAAGTCTGGCCATATTCAATAAATTTCCTACTACACGGTTCAATCTCACTACAGATTCGCGAATATCAGTTATTAACATATTTCTGCTTTCATAATTATGTAAAATAGCTTCGTCTATCAATCCGTTTACACACAAACTTAAAGATGTCAACGGAGTTCTCAATTCATGAGAAATTGATTTTAAAATAATCGAAAAAAGTTTTTGCGATTCATTTTCAACTGCATTTTTCTTTGATTTTTCAATAGTAAAAATTCTGTCCGCTATACCGCTAATCATTATCGCAAAAGTCTGAATCAAATTTTCTTTTTCAAATGAAAGCGATTCTTCATTGGTAAATTTAAATTTAATGACGCCGCTTTCATTATTAACGCATACAATCGGATAATAATAATAATCGTTTTTAAAAAAAGTATTTGTAAATCTGCCTGCAGGTTTTTTATTTGTCTTCACCCATTCGATTATCGCTTTATCCGCATCATTTGCATTTTTAGAATCAAAAATAAGTTCTGTTTCCGATTTGAAAATTTTAGATAAAAAATCTTCGGATATAATTTTTAAATCACTAATTGAAATTATATTATTCAATAATTTTGATAATTCAAAAACTTCAGACAGAGTTCTTTCCCGTTTATACAAAAAAGATTCTTTCAACCTAATTTTTGCCGATAAATTTACAGTAATAAAGGCAACTATAAAAAACAGAACAAACATAAATATATCTTCTATTTTATCAATATAAAATGTAAATCTCGGAGGAATAAAAAAATAATTCCAGATTGTAGCAGTTAGCGCAGCCGTCAATAACGCGCACATTTTTGTAGTAAAAAGACTTATAAAAATTACATATGTCAAAAATATTAGAGAAGCTGCCCAGTAATTAATTAATTTTAAAATCATCAAATTAAATAAAGTGATCCCTGCAAGAGAAATGCATGCTGTGATTATTTCAAAAAGGTTAACGCCGGGTTTAATTTTAAAGTTTAAGAAATTAACTTTTGCTTTATTGAAAGCTCCAGGTTCAGAAACCGCATATACATCAATATCTCCGCTTTGTTTAATTATCCTTTCCGGTATCGAACCTTTAAATATATCTTTAAAACTTTTAAATAGAGGCTTGCCTGTAATAATCTGCGTTGCTTTTTTCTGACGAGCTATCCGTATTATTCCAGAAACAATATCTTCATCGGAAGTAATAACAACTTCTGCTCCGAGTTCACGGGCAAGTTTAATATTTTTTTCCAGATTTTTTTGTTGTTCATCTGTAAGAAAAGTTCCTGTATCAATATTAACTGCATACCATTCCGCCTTTAAATTAAAAGCAATCCTTTTTGTCCAGCGTATAATATATTCAGAATATGGGCTTGCGCTTATAGCTGAAATCAATTTTTCATTTGTTTTCCATAATGTATTAATATTTTTTGATTTTAAATAATTATTCAGTTCTGCGTCTACAAGTTTCGCCGTAACCTGCAAAGCAATTTCACGCAAAGCAGTCAGATAACTTTTTTGAAAAAAATTATTAAGCTCAATTGACGCTTTTTCCAAACTGTATATTTTACCGTCTTTAAGTCGTTTCCTAAGATCCTCAGGGGCCAAATCAATAAGTTCGATTTTATTTGCCTGTTCAAGAATAGAATCAGGCACTGTTTCGTGAATTTTTATTCCTGTGATTTGTTCTACGGTTGAAGCTCTGCTTTCAAGATTCTGAACATTAAGCGTTGTCCAGACGTCAATTCCTGATTCCAGCAATTCCAAAATATCCTGATATCGTTTTTTATTTCTGCATCCACGCACATTAGTATGAGCAAGTTCGTCAATTAAAACTATTTCAGGTTTTCTTTTTAGTATAGCGTCAATATCTGTATCTTCGAGAATAATGCTGTGATAATGAAAAACTGCACGCGGAATTATTTCCAAACCTTCAAGCAATTTTTCAGTTTCAATTCGTTGGCGGGGTTCAATATAACCAATAACTATATCTTTCCCTTCATTTTTTTCAGATTTAGCCGATTCCAGCATTTGATATGTTTTACCTACTCCTGCTGCCATTCCGAAAAAAATCCGTAGTTTTCCCTGGTCCTTATTTGTGTTTTTGGTTTCCATTGAATTCAACAAAATATCAGGATTATGTCCATAGTTATCAATGTTGTCCATACAAATTAATTATTAAATAAATTTAATTTTAATTATATCTTTTAAATCCAAACTTGTCCAGCATTATTGCTCGCTCCTGAGGGATTGCCACCGTAATTATTCGTATAAAATTATTAGTGTTCATTTTGTTCACCCTTTAAATATTTTTTTAAGTTTCTAAAATTTTCAATGTTTCATCTTTACCCGGATAAACCACATTAACTCCGCCAATTTTTTTAAATATTTCATATTTTATATCAGAATCAACTTCAACATAAATTTTTTCAACTAACAATTCCTTAAACTCACTAACTAATAAAATACTTTCATTTAATAATTCCGGCAAACAAATAAAAACAGATTCAATATTTTTATTCACAAAATTTAAATTTTCAAAAATATTGTTATATTTTGTTATGACTGCGGCAGTTAACGATTTATTTAAAAAAAAATTTTCATTTTCAAATATTTTGTTATTATCTCCAATCAGAATAATATCGTTTTTGAATTGAAATAATAAACGCATTACCCGAAAACTAAAACTATCGCAACCGATTATTATATTTTTTTTCTTTCCCATAATGATTGCCTTTCTATTTTTTATTTTTAAACTATTTCTAAAAAATTAAGATAAAAATTTATCTATATTCTTTTTTTCTCCTAAAAGAAAAAGACTGTGCCTGCTATTTAAAATAATCTCAGGATCAGGTATTTCAACTGTAGAATTACCATTTATTTTTATACCGATTATCAAAATAGAAAATCTTTTTCTTATGTCTAATTCCCGTATTGACTTATCTTGATATTTTGACGGACAATTTATTTCAATCAAATGATACTCATCTGTTATCGGTATATATTCCATCACATTTTTAAAACTTAAAACGCCTGCCAAACGCAGAGCTTCCTCTTTTTCAGGATAAATAATTTTTGTCGCTCCAACGGTTTTCAAAAGTTCGTAATGATCATCTGATAAGGCTTTTGCTATTATATGCTTTACATTAAGTTGTCTTAAATGATGCACAACAAGAATACTTGATTCTATATCCGGACCAACACTGACAATAACAGCATTATAATCTGTTATATTTATTTCTTTTAACACATCAATTTTGGAAGCATCAGCAATTATTGCCTGATTCACATATTTTTTTATATCATCAATTTTATCTTTATTATCATCAATGACTACAACTTCATTTCCTTTTTGCACAAGTTCTTTAGCAGCATATCTGCCAAAACTTCCCAATCCAATAACTACAAATTTTTTCATAATTTCCCACCTATCCTATATAAATATCTTCTTCTGAATACCTTACAGAAGATTCTATCTGCTTTCCTGCGAAAAACAATCCTATTGTCAAAGGCCCGACACGGCCTATAAACATAGTTATTGTTAAAAAAAATTTCCCGATAAAACTTAGTTTTGATGTAATACCCATTGATAAACCTGTATTTCCCAATGCGGAAGTAATTTCAAACAGCAATTCGAGTAATGAAACTTTTTCTGTATATAACAAGATAAGCAAATCTGCAAATATAATAATGATAAACCAGACAAAAATTCCTGCTGCTTTCGTTATGGATTTATTTGGAATCTGATGTTTAAAAATATGTATGTTATTTTCTCTGCCACGCAATTGATAAATTAAAAAAATCAGTATCAGTCCCATAGTTGTAACCTTAATTCCTCCGCCTGTACTGCCGGGAGCCGCTCCTGTAAACATTTGAAAAATTAAATATGTTAAACTGCCTGAATGCATTTTACTTATATCCATTGTATTAAAACCGTCAGTAGTTGAAGCAGAAATAGATTGAAAAACAGAAATCTGCCATTTATCATATTCGCTTAAACCTGATTGCCAATTTTCCGAAAAATAGATGATATAACTTCCAATTGTTATAAAAACTATAGTTGTCAATATGACAAATTTTGAATGAACCGAAAGAGAAAATACGTGCTTATTTTTTAGTTTTTTCCGAAATATTATAAAAATTTCATATATGACAATAAACCCTATTCCGCCGGCAAGCGACAAAATATTGATTGTCATATTTAATATTATATTGCAGTTGTATTTCATTAAACTGTCAGGGAAAACCGAAAATCCGGCAGTACAAAATGCTGATATTGAATGAAATATTCCAAGATAAACCGATCTGCGCAAGGAATATGTATCAAGAAATACTCCAGTAAGAATTGCAGCGCCGATTACCTCAAATATTGCAGTGAAAATTATTACTGAAATTAAAAATTTATTTAATTGCCCGTAACTTGTACCTGATATTGATTCAACCGCCACATTTTTTGAAAACAGCGATATTTTCACATCAAACATAGAAATTAAACAAATAATTATCGACATATAACCAATGCCGCCTACCTGAAAAATACATAAAAGAACAATTTGACCAAACAAACTGTAATAACTGCCTATATCTACAACTGAAAGACCTGATGTGCTTATGCCTGATGTTGCTACAAAAAGAGAGTCAATAAACGGCTGATATGTATTTTTTGAAGAAGATATTGGAAGCGATAGCAATAAAGCTCCTATTAATGTAACAAATGCATATCCTGCAACAAGAAACTGAAAAGGAGTGAATATAGGCGTATATTTTTTCAATTTCAACATTTTTTTTATATTTATAACAAAATTACTCATAAAATTTCTCCGCGTATCAGACTTAATAAAATTATATCATAAAATATAATTTTGTCTATTTAGAGGGAGTTAAAATATATGAAAAGTCTGTTAAAATTCCGTTAATAAATCAAATTTAAAAAAATTTTATACATTTTGAGCATCATTTTCAGCATTATCAATAAAACCTCCAGCATAACAAAATATTTTCTGTTTGTTTTAGAAAAAACCCAGCAATGATTGACAAAATCTATCCAATATATTATATATTTTTTTATAATTTTAATATATTATAAATAAGATCATATAAATTATATTTTTTAGATAAACAGAGGATTGATTTCTTTTGAGTTTTATCATTGCAGGAATAATAATCGTTGTTATTATATGGATAATATTTTTTTACAACCGTATAATTAAACATTCTAATTTAATAGAAGAAGCGTGGAGCGATATTGATATTCAGTTGAAACGGAGGCATGATCTTGTCCCTAATCTGGTAACAACAGTTCAAGGATATGCGATGCATGAACAGGAAACATTAAAAAAAGTAGCTGAATTGAGGAATATATTAAACAATACAGAAAAACAAAAAATCGATTTACACATGGAATCGGAATTGTCTCGCGGATTAAAATCAGTTTTTGCATTGTCAGAACAGTATCCTGAACTAAAAGCAGACAAAAATTTTCTTTATTTGCAGAAGAATCTTATTGAAATTGAAGATGCGATTCAATATTCACGGCGTTATTATAACGGAACAGTAAGAGATTATTCGATAGTTTTAGAATCTTTTCCTAATAATATCATTAACATACTTTTCAAATTTTCAAAAAAAGAATATTTTACAATCGAATACAGTACTATACGCAATAATCCGTCTGTGGATTTTGACAGGAATACAAAAAAATGAAGAAAATTATCACATTAACTTTTATTCATTTATATGTCTTGCTGTTTGCAGCGAATGCCGCAGAATATATTGAAAAATTCACATCATTTATCTCAATCCATGAGGACGGTTCTATCACTGTCAAAGAAGAAATCACAGTTCAAGCAGAAAATATTAAAATTAAACGCGGAATATATCGCGATTTTCCCACTAAATATCCGGTTTCTTTTGGACTTCCTTTTGCAATATATTATTATAATACTCCGTTTGAAATAATATCTATACTTAAAAATGATTTAAAAGAACCATATCATATAGTAAATCGTGATAATGGAATTCGAATTTATATTGGAGAAAATAATCATTTTTTAGAAAATAAAAAATATACTTATACAATCGAATACAAAACTTCAAGACAGCTCGGACATTTTAAAAACCATGACGAATTATACTGGAATGTTACAGGTAACAATTGGGAATTTCCTATTTCATCGGCGGCTGCATATATAAAATTACCTAAAAAATTTGACGCAAAAATTTTAGAAATGAATTCTTATACAGGCAGACAAGGCTCTAAAGAGTCTGATTGTAAAAATTCTTTGACTGAAGATAATCTTGTTAATTTTGTTACAACCCGCGTATTAGAACCAGGAGAAGGCCTCACAATTTATTTATCATGGCCCAAAGGATTTGTAAAAATTCCATCGGGCAGTGAAAAAATCATTTATATTTTTAAAGATAATATGCTGCTCTTATCATCCCTTATATCAGGATTTATTATATTTATTTATTATTTAATTTGGTGGTTTAAAGTTGGAAAAGATCCTGCACGAGGCACGATTATCCCTGAATTTTCGCCGCCTGAAAATATGTCGCCGGCATCAGTCCGTTATATATATAAAATGGGGTATGACAACAAAACATTTACTGCTTCAATAGTAAGTATGGCAATAAAAAAATATCTTATTATAAAAGAAGATAATAAAAATTTCACTCTTGTTAAGCAGAAGAATGCAGATATAAATGCTTTATCTGAAGAAGAACAAAAAGCAGCCAAAGCATTATTTCGCGATAACGACGAAATTACGCTGACACATAAAAATAATGAATCTGTCAGTAAAACATTACGGTGTCATGAAACCATTCTAAAAAATAAATATTTAAATGTAATCTTTAATAATAATAAGACCCAGGCAATTATAGGATTGGTTTTATCCATAATTTTACTTATTTCCTCTCTTATTGCAGGACAGCATTCATCCAGTATTTTTATTTTTGCCTGGGTATCAATATGGAGTATAGGAGTATCAGTATTGCTTATTGCATCAGGAAAAACATGGAAATCGTTAAAATCGAAATTTTCGATATCCAATCTTATTGCTTCTTTATTTATTACTGCATTCAGCATTCCTTTTATTGGAGGAGAATTGTTCGGATTGAAAGAATTAGCAACAAACACAGGAGCAGGATTTATTATAATATTGCTTTTAATTATTGGAATAAATATACTTTTCTTCTATTTATTAAAAGCTCCGACTAAAACCGGCAGAAAAATTATGGATAAAATTGAAGGATTCCGTATGTTTCTTGAAACCAGTGATAGGGAAATATTAAACCGGTTTCCTGATTACAATGTTACATATGAAATATATGAGATGTTTTTGCCATATGCTATCGCTCTTGATTTAGAGCATAAATGGCAAAAAAAATTCGAAGCATTATTATCTGGTATTACAAATACACACAACTCAAAAATATACTGGTATCATAATTTTGATAATACTTCTTCTTTTAACCAGTTAGGAAGTCATTTGAGCAGCGGAATAAGCAGAAG
>JAGOBX010000544.1 GCA_017999075.1 Candidatus Babelota bacterium
AGCAGAATCAGCCTTGCCGCTGCCTGCTTTGAATTCTTATTCTGAACCAGGTACTGTATTTGAAATAGAAGCGCAGTCAGCCGGGAAAGTATCTGTGGCAGGAAGTTTCAATGACTGGAATATGAACGCAAATTTTCTTCAGAAAGATGCCGACGGAAAATGGAGAACGCGTTTGAATCTCAAACCCGGAACTTACGAATATAAGTTTTTACAGGACGGTGACTGGGATAAATTAAATAAGGACAATAGAAAGATTACAGTTAATGCCGGAGCAGAATCAGCCTTGCCGCTGCCTGCATTGAATTCTTTTTCTGAACCAGGTACTGTATTTGAAATAGAAGCTCCGTCCGCCGGGAAAGTATCTGTGGCAGGGAGTTTCAATGACTGGAATATGAATGCAAATTTTCTTCAGAAAGATGCCGACGGAAAATGGAAAACGCGGTTGAATCTCAAACCCGGAACTTACGAATATAAGTTTTTACAGGATGGGGACTGGGATAAATTAAATAAGGATAACAGGAAAATAATTGTTAAATAAGCAATATGCCGCAGCTGAACCTGCTTATTATTCGTTATGGCGCACTTGGAGATACATTAACCTTAGTTCCTTTATTGTATTTAATCAGAAAAACATTTCCTGAATTTAATATAACTGTATCAATTAATGTTATGTATTCTGAGTTTATTTCAAAGTATTGCAGTTTTATCAAAGAATTTGATTTGAAATTTTTAAACAAACCGGATTTATCAAAATATGATTTTATATTTCCGGTTGTTTCCTCAATGAACTCAACTTTAAGCATTCATTTAAAATCTTTAAACTTGACAAATATGAATTTTGCTGATATGGAATATTGTGAAAAATCGGGGTTCCATGTTTATAAGTATTTAATAAATACGTTTTCCAATTATTATAAAATAAATGAAAATATTGTTATGCCTTCGGATTTTTTTAGTGAGTATAATTCTGAAATTAAATTAAAAAAAATGTTATTTCATCCAGGAAGCGGCAGTAAAACAAAAAATTTATCAAAACAGGAGATTGAAAATACTATAAAAAAATATTGTTTGAGTTATGAAAATACGGATGTTCTTATGGGTCCTGCAGAATTAAAAGATATTGAATTACAAAATATTTTTTTTGATTATAATTGCATCAAAAATGTTTCCGGTATGGAAAAATTAATTAAAATAATAAAACAATATTATAATTATATAGGGTTGGATTCAGGAATAAGTCATCTGGCAGGTTTATGCGGATTAAAATGCAGTATTATTTTTAAAAAAAGTAATTTTATGGTATGGAGTCCGTTTGGAAAAAATATATCAATAGATTTTTTGGGAGATTGATTTTTTTAAATTTACAAATTTGAAAAGAAAAATTTGAAAAAGACAAACGTATTTACCAATTAATAAATGCTGACATTTTTGTTTTCAGCGCTCAGCGGATAATTTTTTCCCTTGATATGAATTTAATAAAATAATTCTGTTTTTTATAATTTCGAGAACTTTATTTTTATTTTTTACCCAATCAGGAGCAGTAATTCGGTCGCTGTCTGTTTCTCCTGTTAATCTATGTATAACAATCGATTCAGGTAGATATTCGAGAATCTCTACGACTATTTCAGAATATTCTTCTGCTGTAAGGAGATTGAATTTTTTTTGTTTATAAATTTTATCAAGTTGTGTATTTTTTATAATATATAGCGAATGAATTTTGATTCCGTCAATTCCGGAAATCCCTGCAAATTTTCCTGTTTCAATCATTTGATATTTGCTTTCATAAGGCAATCCTATAATAATATGGGCAGTGGTTTTTATATTATATTTTTTGCATAACAATACTGCTGCCAGATAATCTTCTGAAGTATGGCCACGGTTGAGCCATTTTAATGTATTATTGTTTGATGATTGAAGGCCGAGTTCAATCCATACGTCATATTTTTTGGTATATGATGAAATTAAATCAAGTATTTCATTGTTGATGCAATCTGGCCGTGTACCTATAATGATTCCTTTAATTCTGTCGTCAATAAGCGAAGAATCATACATTTTTTTTAAGGTTGAAGTATTTCCGAAAGTGTTAGAATAACTCTGGAAATATACATAAAATAATTTTGCTTTCCGCTTTTTAGAAAACATTTCCATGCTGAAATTTACTTGATCGGAAATTGATTTTATTTCTTTTGGATAATAACTTGCCCCGCTTCCGAATTCATCGCAATAAATGCATCCGGTATTGCCGTTAATTTTATTTGGACAAGATAAACCTGTATTGAGAGGTATTCTGTAAACTTTACAGCCGAATTTATTTTTTAAATATTTATTGAATGAATAAAATTTTTCTTCCAACCTTTTCCCTCAAATAAATTGAATTTTTAATATTTTATTTTTTTTAACATAAAAAATATAGCTTTAATATTTTTATATTTTTTGATTTTATAAATTTTAGTTAATTCAAATTGACAAATCAAGTTATTTATAATAATATTTTTATTATGAAACTAATAAAATTTCTTGCAAGATGTGAAATTGATGCTCGCAGAAAATGTGAACAAATAATAAGGGATGGATTGGTAACAGTAAATAATATATCATGTTTAAATCCGTTTGAAGAAATTGATCCTGATATTGATATTATAAAATATAACGGAAAAATCCTTCGTTTGTCTCAATTTACTAAAAAACTTTATGTGTTATTTTATAAACCAAAACGTTGTATAACTTCTGTTTCTGATGATAAAGGCAGAACTACTGTTATGGATTATTTGATGAAAATCAGAGGGTGGAAAAACTTGTATCCTGTAGGC
>JAGOBX010000545.1 GCA_017999075.1 Candidatus Babelota bacterium
AAACTTGTTCGATAAATATCCGGTTTAAATAATATAAAGATAAAGTGATTTTTAAAATTTAAGAAAAGGAATAAGGTAAATTTTTATGGAATTAATATCTTCTCAAAGTAAAGTTTTTGATATAAATGCTAACATTACTCCTTCAGAAAAAATTAAGACTGAAAAAGGGAATCCGTATAGACTTGGTTCTTCCATTACTGAGAAAGGTTGTAATTTTGCAGTGTTTTCACGTCATGCAACGGATATATATTTATTATTGTATGATGATTATAAAGATGTACTGCCTTCGAAGATAATAAAATTTGATGAAAAAATAAACAGAACCGGTGATATCTGGCATATTTTTGTTTATGGAATAAAACACGGGCAATATTACGGATATGCGGTTGATGGACCATACTGGCCGTTAAAATCCGGACACAGGTTTAATGTAAATAAACTTTTAATTGATCCTTATAGTAAAGCTGTAAGCGGAAACTATAATTGGGAAAAATGGGATTCATTCGGGTATGAATTAGCAAGCAAACACGGAGATATTTCATTTAATGAAATAAATAATTACAATTCTGAAGTGAAAAGTATTGTTATAGATGATTCAAAATTTGATTGGGAAGACGATAAACAACTGAATATCCCATTAAAAGATTCTATAATATATGAATTGCACGTAAGGGCTTTTACAATGGACAAATCTTCTAATATTAATAAGCCTGGAACTTACATGGGAATAATAGAAAAAATACCTTATTTTAAAGAATTAGGCATTACAGCAATAGAATTATTGCCTATTCATGAATTTAATGAATCTGAAGTATATACTGTAAATCCCGTAACGAAAAAAAAATTGGTGAATTTCTGGGGATATTCTACACTGTCATTTTTTTCTCCTGATTCGTGGTATTCCACTTCAGGTTGCGGTCTTGATGCAGTTGAAGAGTTTAAAACATTGGTTAAAGAACTCCATAAAGCTGGAATTGAAATAATTCTGGATGTGGTATATAATCATACAGGAGAAGGAAATGAAAAAGGCCCGACTTTAAGTTTTCGGGGATTGGATAATTCTGTTTATTATATGCTCGAAAACGGAAGATACTACAAAAATTATTCTGGATGCGGGAATACATTTAACTGTAATCATCCTGTTGTAAAACGGTTGATACTTGACAGTTTGAGATATTGGGTAATTGATATGCATGTTGACGGATTCAGATTTGATCTTGCAACAATACTCGGACGTGATCCTAACGGTTACTGGATACCTGAGCATTCGCTTCTTGCGGATATAGCCAAAGATCCTATTTTGTCTAAAACAAAAATTATTTCTGAAAGCTGGGATGCGGGAGGATTATATAAAGTAGGTCAATTCCCGTTCGGATGGGCGGAATGGAATGGAAAATTTAGAGATGATGTGCGTTCTTTTATTAAAGGAACGTGCGGAGCAAGTGAATTTTCAAAACGGATTGCAGGCAGTCAGGATTTATTTCATTCTACTGAAAAATATCCGTATCACAGTATAAATTATGTAACTTGTCATGATGGGTTTTGTTTGAATGATCTTGTGTCTTATAATGAAAAACATAATGAACAAAACGGTGAAAATAACCATGATGGCGATAATAATAATTTGAGCTGGAATTGCGGAGTGGAAGGAACTGCAGGAGTAAATGAAAAAATTATTGAACTTCGAGATAGACAAATGAAAAATATGTTTTCTATTCTTTTGATAAGTTTAGGAACTCCTATGATATTATCAGGAGATGAAGTCAAGTTTTCTAAAAAGGGGAACAATAACACTTATTGTCAGGATAATGAATTTAACTGGATAGATTGGGAGTTGCTTTCTAAAAATCGTGAATTTTTTGATTTTTGCAAGTATATGATAAAATTCAGAAAAAGACATCCGATATTAAGGAGAAGCAGATTTTTTACAGGTGTTGACAGCGGCGGAAATAATATTCCTGATATAAGCTGGCATGGTCTGGAATTAAATAAACCTGAGTGGGAGAAAAATCATCCGTATATAGCTTTTTTAATGAATGGTTCTCTTGTCGAATCTACAGGACAAAATTATAACGATAATGATATTTATGTTGCTGTAAATGCAAGTGCAGAAGATTTGTCTTTTAATGTTCCTGCACCGAGAAAACACAGAATGTGGTATCAGTGCGTTAATACTTCTTTAAAACCTGGATACTTTGAAACAGGGAAAGAACTGAGAATTAAATCACCTGTAATTTTAGTTAAAAGCAAAACTATTGTAATATTGATTGATAAAGGAAGATAATCCAGTATTTTAATTTTGAAGATTTTCTGAACTTTCAATTTGTTTGTTAAAAAAACACCTGCTGGAATCAAATTATCGCTGTATAAATAATAAGTAACACCTCTGTGTATGGTGTCTGCCTTTGGAACAAGATTATCCTAACTCATAATAAGTCCATGTAAATAAAAAAGTTATACAAAAAAATATAAAGTTTGCTTGACAACAGAATGAAAATGAGTTATATTTAGGAAAACAAGGAAAAAAGAGAAAATATAGAAAAAACAAATAAGGTTCAGGTGAGTTTATGTTTTTATTAATTTTTTTTGCATTTTATGTGATTGGAAAAATGCATTATAATTTTTAATAGATTAAAAATACAGTATGACTTTTTTAGCTTTTATATTTGATCAAATTAATTTTTGATCAAACTAATTAAGGAATGAAATATGAAATTATTTTTTTATTCCCTTGATTTTTTAAAAAAAAATATTATTATTTATTAAATAAGAGGTTGTTATGATTAAAATTACAATAAAAT
>JAGOBX010000051.1 GCA_017999075.1 Candidatus Babelota bacterium
GCAGCACCTAAATACATAAATATTATATAATCAGCAATTCTTTTGGCCTGCCTTAAAATATGAGTAACTATAACAAATGTATATTTACTTTTCAATTCCATAAATCTGGATTCAATAAATTTACTTGATATAGGATCAAGCGCAGATGTAGGTTCATCTCCAAGAACTATTTCCGGTTCTACAGCAAGTCCTCGTGCAAGGCAAAGTCTCTGCTGCTGACCAACTGACAATTTAGTTGCAGGAGAATGGAGTTTATCTTTAACTTCATCCCACAAATTAGCTTCTTTCAAATGCGATTCTACAATTGAATCAAGCTCTTTTTTTGATTTTATACCATAAAGTCTTGGTCCAAAACATACATTGTCATAAATAGACATCGGCAAAGGGAACGGCCTCTGCGACAATAATCCCATTTTTTTACGAACTCTTGTTATTTCAATATTTTTTGATAAAATATCTTCATTATCAATAATTATATTGCCTGAATATTTTACATTTGTCTGAAGGTCAATCAGTCGGTTAAATGATTTCAATAATGTAGTTTTACCGCATCCTGACGGTCCTATAATAGCAGTGATTTTTTTTTCCGGAATAGTAAAATTTAAATTCTTCAGTATATGGTTTTTCCCGAAATATAAATTTAAATTTCTTACATCTATTTGAATATTCTGATTTTCCATAATTATTTTATAATATTCCTTGTAAATTTTTTATTAAGAAAACGTATAGATAAACTTATAACTAAAATTATAACCGTCAATATAAAAGCAGAAGCATATGCGCGTTCCTGAACAATTGAACTTGGACTGTTCAACTGATAAAAAACCGCTAAAGGCAAAGTTGCAGCTGGTCTTAATAAAGAAAAAGAAACATTATCTGAGTATCCTGAAGTAAACATTACAGCAGCAGCATCGCCAATACCTCGGCCGAAAGCTATTAAAACAGCGGTAATTATTCCAGGCATTATCTGTTTAAGCAAAACCTTAACTGCAGTTTCTATTTTAGTGGCGCCAAGTGAAAAAGCAGCTTCTTCAAGTTCATACGGAGCAGCTTTTAAAACTTCATCAATGGCCCGTGATATAATAGGAATCTGTAAAAGTGTAACTGCTATTATTCCACCAAGCAGCGAAATTTTTAATCCTAAAAACAACATCAGCGTAAATCCGAAAATACCGTATACTATAGAAGGAATACCCCACATAACATCTAATGCAAATCTTATAGCCACTGAAAATTTGGATTTATGTTTTAAATATACATTCAAATATATTACTATCGGAAGACTGATTAATAATGCTGCAAACGTTGAAATGCTCGTTAAGTATAAAGACCCGAAAATAGCATTAAAAATTCCGCCTTCGCCTCCAAGATAAAATCCGCTTTTAGGCGATTCGGTTATCATTTCCAAAGTTACGGAATTAATCCCAAGCGCCAATATTTTCCAAATTATACAAAGAAGTATAAATACAATTATGCCTGTTGAAAAAATCATCAGCATTCTGAAAATCATTTCTTCAAGTTTTCTTTTAAACATTAAATTTTCCCCGTAACTTTAAGAATAAAAATTCTTGAAATAATGTTGAATAAAATTACTATTAAAAGCAGTATTAAGGTTGCTGTCATAAGAGCAGAATCATAAAGCGGAATAGACATCATTTCACCAAAATTATTTGCAATTAATGCAGGCAGCGGATACCCCTGTTCAAAAACATTTTCAGGAATTTTCACAACATTTCCAACTACCATCAAAACAGCCATTGTCTCCCCAAATGCCCGCGATATAGCTAATATTATTCCTGCTGCGATTCCTTTGAACGCCTTTCGCAATACAACCAATTTTATCGTTTCCCAGTGTGTAGCGCCCAATGATAATGCCGCTTCCCTCAATTGAAATGGTACAGTTTTAAGCATTTCAACAGAAACCAATATTATAATCGGAGCGATCATAATTGCAAGAACTATTCCTCCTGTCAATATGCAGTAACCTGCAGTCATTATTCCGAAAAACGGAGCAATAAAATCTTTTATTATTGGAACTATAACTATTATACCCCACAATCCATAAACTACCGAAGGTATTCCAGCCAGCACATCTATAAAAGGAACTATTATGTCATAAATACGTTTTGACGCGTATTCATTAAGATAAATTGCAGTAAGCAAACAAAATGGAGCTGCTATTACTATTGATATAAAAGTAACATAAAAAGAACCCATTATAAATGGAAGAAACCCAAACATTTTTTTTGTCGGATGCCAGTCAGAACCAATTATAATTTTATTTAATCCGGTTTCTTCAATAATAGGCCATGATTTGGAAGTTAACTGTATTATTAAAAAAATAACCAGTAAAATCGGAAGCGCAGATATAACAAATGTGGATTTCCCTGCAATTTTATCAAAAAATATTCTTTTTTTAATATTATTTTCCTGCAATTTTACTTTTTCCTTGAAATCATATTAAAGTAAAAAATGGAACCGCATTAAAAAAATGCGGTTCAAATGCGGTTCCGTTTTTTACTTTATTTTTGATAATTTGTCAATATCTTCTTTTAATAGTTCATCCTGTACTTTTATATATCCGGAAACTTCAACAAATTTCTGACCTTCTGTAAGTATCCATTTAAAAAACTCTGTTACTATAGCCTTTTTCGGAAGACCATTGCTTACAAGAAAAAGATTACGGGCAGGTGGCGAAGGATACTTTCCGTCTAAAATAGCTTTAAGTAATGAATCTAAATTATCATAAAATTTTTCATCAGCATCTATTTTACGGTTGTTATTCAAATCTAACGGCAAAATTTTTAATCCTTTAACAGGAGTTTTGGTAGATTGATCATATGCAAAATTAATATTATTGTACCCTATTCCAAAATTATCTTTCCTCACAGTTTCAGCAATACCGGGATCTCCATAAACTGCCGTTCCTTTTAAATCTTCCTGTTTCTTCCCGAGATATTTAGCCCAGGTTTCAGCAGCTCCGCAAGCATCTGAACGCGTATAAACATTTATAGCAGAATTAGCAGTTTTAAATTCAGGTATATCCGACCATTTTTTTATTTTCTCAGTTATCCATATATCCACTAATTGTTCTCTTGTAATGCCTGCACCTAAAATTTTATCAATTATTGGATTATTTTCATTAACCGTAGGAATTACTGCATCTTTAACAACAGGAAATTGCATTGCACCTTTAGTTATTTCTTCTTCTTTCAAATCACGCGATACCATACCAATATCAGCCACACCGGTCAAAGCGTCAGTTATACCTTTTCCAGCTCCGCCTGCTGATAAATCAATTTGTAAATCAGGATGAATTTTTTTAAATTCTTCCACCCATTTTACCATCATAGGATATAATGCCCATGCTCCTGAAATTGTAATAGTTTCTTTTTGGGCAGGAACTTCTGTACTCTGTTGAGAATTATTTTTACAACCTGCATTCAATAAAAACAAAATACTAATAACAATCATTAATCTCTTTAACATAAATTTCTCCATAAAATAAAAAAAATCTACAAAAAATATAAAACTTTACAAATAAATAATAACAAAATAACAGTTTGATATCAAATATATCCTAAAGTTTTCAATCTTTTTCTTATCATATCCACCTCTTTTTTAGTCATATTTGATTCTTCTCCTATTTTTCCTGATGCAGCTATATCCCTTAAAATATATATTATAAAATCCGTTACTGAAGTAAATCCAGTACCTTCAATCTGTTTCTTAAGCGATTCATATAACGGCTTAGGAATCTTTATAGTAGCTTTTTCCTGCATACACCCTCCAATAACTTATATTTTTTGTAGTCAATTCAATTATACTGTTTAGGCTACATTTTGTCAAGTTTATTTTAATCAAATATTTATTTATCAAGAAGATAATTTATAAATATCCTAAATTTTCAAGTTTTCTTTTAATATCAGAGTATTCGATATTTTCATTAACTTTATTTTCTAATAATATTTGTTCGTTATCAATGCTAGCCTTATTGTCTGATAAAAATTTTTCATTAAAAAATTCTTCAATAATATTTCCTTCAAAATATTTATAAAGCTTAAGATCAGCTGCATACAGCATAGTCGGAGTAGAATCGACTATCGGATAATTTTTTTTACATTTATATCCTTTTTTAAATGGATATCCGCTGGCAACAAATATCCCGTCTTTTCTATGTCCGCCAACATTCGACTGAGTATTTTTTTCAACATACGAACTTGTATTTTTAAATTCAAATGCATGCAGATAATAATATTCCGGATTTTTAAGTTTACAGATCAAATCAGGAACATTAATCGGATAATCTTTTTTAGAACGGTCATTGATTTCCACTTTGTCAATTATATATTCTCCAGTTTCAAGATCTTTTATTTTAACAATTTTATCTGATAGTTCATCAATCAATTTTTTATATTCAACATCAGATTTGACACATCCCTTAAAAAATAACTTATCTGAATGAATGTATATCTCTCCATATATGGTAGGGACAAATACCCTTGTTTTTTCAAAATCAATAACATCAAATGAATACCCGGCATAATAATTTTTTCTTATATAACTCACAAAAATTCTTTTTACAAATTCAGGAAGTTTATTCCAAATATAATTAAAATTACTATAATTAATGTTGAGTTTGGCAGATATAAATTTCATTATTTTTTCAGGAAGAACGTTATTCTTAAAAACAAGGTATCCATTATCTGCAAGCCATTTATTTATATAAACATTTTTTTCTATTCTCATAGAGCCGTGATCAGATATCATATAATATAAATTTTCTTCAAGAGGATATTTATCTAAAACTTTTCCTATAACATCATCTACTGTAAAATAGCATTTTTTGATAATTTCATAATGTTCTTCTTTTGTTCCTGAAAAATAATGGTTATTATGATCCACTATAGAAAAAACTACAAACAACAAATCAAAATCATATTTTTCATCAACTTTCAAAAGAATTTCTATCTGCTGAAAAGTAAAATCTATCCAGTCCTGAAAATAGGAATTATAATCATTCTTAAATTTTATGCGCGGCGGCGGAGTTTTATATTCTCCTACCAATCCGGTAATTTCTTCATAACTTTTCTCCGGACAAAACATTTTTTTTATATCATCAGGAGAATCGAACCCTGAAATAAGTATTCCATTTTCAATATTCGGAGGAAAAGTCAGCGGAACATTTATCACACAGCACGTCTTTCCCTGTTTATTAAAAATATCCCAAATTCTTGAAAATTTAACGTCAGAACTATTTATCGGACGTAGTGAATAATCTTTGCCATTAAGAAACCACCAATTGCTTATAGTGTGTTTTGCGGAAGTTACTCCTGATAACATTGTGGTCCATGCAATCGGAGTCAAAGGAGGATATGTCGATTCCAAAACTGTTGAAACACCGCTGGAAATGATTTTATTTATGTTATTAAGTTTTCCATCTTTAATCAAAGGATCAATATATTGAAAATCTCCTCCGTCTATTCCAAGTATTATTGATTTACTCTTACTCATCTTAATCCTCCGGGCGCAATAAAATTACGTTTTACGTTTTACTATTAACAAAAAAAAATATTGATTTATCAACCGAGGTTTGATTAAAATATTTAAATAATATTTTCTTATGAAACCTGTTCTATAAAGGATGTATTTTATTATTCTATGATTTTATATAATAAAAACCTGCCGGCAAGCTGGCCATTATTAAAAATATCAGCAACAACTTGCAGGCAGATTTTTAAAAATAAAGGTTTGGTCAAATTTATTGAGAAATTGTATGATTTAATTCTTCAAGACATTCTTCAAATTTGTTAAAAAAGAAATCTGCATCTTTTTTAGTTATCCATATAGGCAATGCTATTTTAGTGCGATTCTTATATATTCCGCCGATATAGGTTATTAAATGTTTTTTTAACGAAATATTTTGAAATGCTTTAACTAATTGCGGAGCAGGTTTATATCCCTTCTTATCTATTACAAATTCAAAAGACTGGGCAAGCCCTATTCCTGAAGAAAAAGCTATAAAAGGAAATCTTTCAAAAGATTTAATTTTATCCGTAAAATAATTCCCTATTTTTAATGCATTATCAAATAATTTTTTCCGCAAACACATATTTATAACATCTAATGCAATACTCGTTCCTAATGGACTGTTACCAAAAGTCGAACCTATTCCAGAACCGTCAATTTGTATAGAATTCATTATATTTGATTTGCATAAAACTGCTCCCAAAGGATAATATCCTCCGGCAAGACTTTTACTTAAAAGTATCATATCAGGATGTATATCAAAGTGTTCAAAACTATACATTTTTCCTGTTCTTCCAATACCCATCTGAACTTCATCAGCTATAAAAACAGCTCCGGATTTTCTTGTCAATTCTTCAACTCTTTTCAAAAACTTTGCTGGCGGAACAATAAATCCATTCGCACCCTGAATCGGTTCAATGAGAACACCGGCAACATTTTTATTTTTTTTCAATTGCTGTTCAAGTTCTATTGTGCATTCAAGATTGCATGAATCGCATTTATGTTTGCATCGAAAACAATTTGCATACTCAACTTCTATTGGTTTGCCTGGAAGCGGCAGATACTTATCTCTTTTATGATATTCTTTACCATTAAGCATTAACGCAGTTAATGTTAAACCATGAAATCCGCCTTTAAAAGTTATAATATCTTTTTTACCTGTAAATCCTCTTGAATATTTGACCGCTGTTTCTATTGAAGCAGCTCCGCCTATAGGGAAATAAACCTGCATATCCGGTTTTCCAGGAACAAGATCAACCAAAAGCTTGCTTAATTCAATTTTTGCCGGACAATTAAACGAATGAAAATGATCTAATCTGGCTGTATGTTTTTGTACTGATTTTAAAATTTCAGGATAACAATGACCGAAGTTATTGGCGCTATATCCGAATATAGTATCATAATAAGGTTTCTTATCTCCTCTATCCCACAACAAAAAACCTTCTGCTTTTTCAATCACCATAAACGAATCATACATTATTGTCTCATCGTGTTTACAGCAATATTTTTCATACATTTTTTTTAAATCTTTTTTAGATAACATATTTCGCCTTCCTTATTCCGGTTTAAAATATTATTTAAAAACCGAATTATATTAAACCTTAAAGTCCGAATAATGGCATAACTTATTATATAAAACCACATAAAACAAAATATGATTTTTACAATATTTCAAATTAACGCATTATTCTCAATAAATTTTACTTTAATTAGAAGTTATGTCAATTTTTTTTTGAAGTTAGTGATATGAAATAAAACCTTATTATTATAAATTCGCATATTTTCAAGGATTTATTACAGCTAAAAACCAGTCAAGATTTTTTTCAGGAGCAGAAACAAATTCAAAATCCGAAAAAGTATATTGAAGTTTCCCTCCGTCCAAAAATCTAAACAATTTTTCTCCGCGAAGGTTCTGCCATATATAACGGAACTTAGTCCAGTATAATCCTCTCAGAATTTTATAATCAAATATATTCCTTTTTAATAATTTTTCGCTTTTTCTTTTCAATTCAACGTTTTTAAAACGCTGTCCAAACACTTTCACATTATTAAAATGCCTGTTCAATATTTCAATAAATTCTTTATAAGTGTATTCATGCAAATGAGTAGGGTCAGCAGGAGATGGTTCATATCCTAACGAAAATTCATCTTTATTAGGAGTAGATAAAAAAATAATTCCATCAGGTTTCACATGTTTCTTTAAATTTTCCAAAAAAACTTCAGGTTTTTTCAAATGTTCAAAAACTTCGTAAGACATTACTATATCCCATTTTCCTAAACCCATATTCAAATCAGGACTGCATAAATCAAATGTTTTGAATTCGCATGGTTTATATTTTTCTGAAGCAAATTTAACAGCATTCTCGGAAATGTCTAACCCTAATACCTTCGCAGTTTTTATTTTTTGAGTTATCCAGGCTAAAGAATACCCTGTTCCTGAACCAAAATCAATAATAGATTTTCCCGTAAATTCTGTTAGCCCTGTAACAAATTTCAATCTTGCCAATTGTTCCTGAACTTCAAGTGCCGGATCGTTTTCTATATCACCGTCTTCTACCTGGTATCCGCGGTATTTAAAAACATCTTCTGAATAACTTTCCTGTTCTGCCATAATATAATAATGTTTTCCTTATTAATTTTGTTTATCAATATATTAATTTTCCAAAAAATATCAAAATAGCCGTTTGAAAAATTCCAATAATTCAGTATTACATCATAAGTTCGACATATTTGTAATAATTATTATTTTTCAATTCAGCAACTTCAGAATCAGTCAAAGACGCAATTTTTTTATTGCAATCCTGCTGTTTTATATAATTCAAAAAATATTTAGCAAGTTCACAATGTTTTTCCATAATCTGTTTTTCATAATCATTTTTTTCAACATAAACTTTATATTTCTGATACATACATCTTGTTCTGCAAATATCAAAAACACTGCAGTCAAAACAATCTATGCCTTCCATTCTTTGCAGCTGAGAAGGATAAAAAACATTTTTAATTATATTCCCCATAAATAATTTAGGTTTATCTGTCAACTGAGGACACGGGTAAATATCTCCTGACGGCATAAGATTCATTATATTTTCTGAAACTCTGCACTGTGTTTTTCCTAAATAATCTTCTGCTGTCCTGTCAGGCCACATTATATTCCTTATTGCACCCATAACAGGTATAAATCTAAGTAATGTTTTATGAGCAAACCAGATATCAACAATATCTTTAAAAAATTGTTTTGCATTATCCATATATTTTTCATTCAGCAGATTCAAATTGTCGTCCGGCAGCTGCCAGAATACCATATCATATCCATATTCAGTTATAAGTCTTAATACATCATTTCCTTTAATATCGTCAGTAACAAAAGTCATTCTGCTTGTTACCGTTCCTTTATATCCGCGTTGTTTTATTTTTTTTATTTCTTCTAAAATTGTTTTAAAAACCCCTTTCCCTCTATATCTGTCAGTATGAACTTCAAGACCGTCATTTGAACACAGAAGATTTTTCAAATTTTGTACAACGTAATCAGGAAGAAGATGTAGTAAAGTTGCATTTGTCTGCATCTGATATTCCCATTGAGGAAAACGTCTCATACATTTTTCAATCAGAGCAGCATTAATAGCAGGTTCACCGCCGTTCCATGTAATATAAATATGTTTATTTTTGAAGTAAGTATCAGTAAATTTTTCAATATCATCCAATGTCCATTCAATTTTAGAACTGCGTTCATGTATTCCTTCCTGCGCTTCACGGCAGCAATAGGTGCATCTAAGGTTGCATTTATAAGTTGTATAAATGTTAAATTCAACATTTTTAGTTTTTACATATTCTTCCATAAGTATTCTCCCCCTTAAAGTTTTGTCATTTTATATATTCGCGATATATAAGCCGCGATAAAGATGTAAAAAATATTTCAGGTATATTTCCAGCTGTAATAGCCAGATTATAAGGATGGCATTCATTGCCGTAAATTTCAACTTTATCTCCAGGTGAAACCGGAAAATTACAGGAAGAGATGTCTATAATTGAATATTCCATAAATGATTTACAGGCATACGGGCATTTGATTCCACCCAGCAAAGCAAATCCGTTAGCTGCAGAAGCATCACGCGGTAATCCATGCGCATATCCGCCGAGAATAGTTGCAACGCGCATATTTTCAGGAGCAAAATATCTGTATCCAAGTTCCTGGCCTTTCTTAACTTCTGTAATATGAAGCACAGTTGATATAAGTTTAAAACATAATTTCAATCCTTCTATGGTTTCATGTTCAACCTCAACCGGATCTATGCCAATAGGTAATAAACCTATTCTCACGATATCCATGTCAATACCTATTTTCCTTACTGTGCACGCCGAATCAGCTATATGAAAATTAATTCCTCTCCCTCGGTAATCCTTAACTAATTCAAGAAAAAGTTTTTCTTTTGTTTTTAAACTTTCAATATCACTGTCCGTTGTTCCTGAAAGATGAGTATAAATAGAATCTACAATCACAGGAGAACCTTCCAATAAATTCATCATTTCTTTAAGCTGATTGGGCATAATTCCGAACCTGTTTAATCCCCAGTTAATCTTTATGGCAGCTCTTACTGTATATTTTTTTTCTTTACACTGCTTTATAAGATTCTCTGCAACTGTTAAAGAATCCAAACAAATAACAATATTTTTATATTTATTTAATTCGGGGAGTAAATCAAAACCTTGAGGAATAAAAGGCGACAGAATATATATTGACTTGTCAAAACCATTCGACGCATGTTCTATCGCAGAATGAAGACTTTCAACAGCAATTCCGTCAATAAAATCTTTGCTGTAAGCCACCATTTCTTTTCCAAGGCTGTACGTATAAGATTTTGCCGCAAGAATTATTTTAGTATTCTTGCCTATAAATTTACGTATAATACTTATATTATTTACAAAAGCTTTTACATCAATCTCTATTTTTATAAGTTTTTTCCAATAATCCTTTAGTTTTTCTTGTAATTCCATATTTTTTCCTTTAAAAAAAATTTTTATTTTAAATGACAGTTAAACCATTCGCATGCATCCGGTATATTTACATCATGTCCGAATTCATAAATTTTTATATTGAGTTTATCTGATTCAGACAGCAAATTATAAACATACTTTATATGATTTATTTCATCTTCAGAACATTTATAATCAAAATAATTGTCTGTTTTACCTATTTGAATATTCAGCGGTCTGGGACAGATTGCCGCACATATATCACCCATATCAAATAAAGACATCAAATCAGGAATATAGCCGCACATGCATTGAGATGTATTAAAAAGCAAATCTTTATAACTGCCGAAACAAGCAGCTGCAACCGAACATTTAATACGAGAATCCAACGCTGAAACAAACAAAGCGGTTAACCCGCCGCTTGAAACACCCATGCAGCCTATGCTTGAAGAATTTGATTCAGAATAATTCAATAAAACATCTATTGCTCTCTGAGCTTCAATAACCCTTATTCCGTCAAGTGTCATATCAGTCAATGATGCTAACAATGCGGATTTATTGCAAGGACGTTTTAATGTTCTCTCAAAAACGGCAAAAATCGGTTCCAGCATATTTCTCATTATATTTAAATCTTCTTCCATCCTTTCGCCAAAATTTATCTGATCAGCAGCAATTACCGTATACCCTGATTTAACCAAAACTTCAGCAAAATTCCTGTTAATTTTTTTAAGTTTAAATCCGGCAAGAACATCTTTATCTGTTGGATAATGCCCATGGAGACAAAGAATTGAAGATCTGTTGTTCAATTTTTTTTTGGGAATCAGCATATAAGCAGGAACGCTTAAATCATCAAAAGTATTATAAATAATTTTTTTTAAGATATAATCTTCCCTGTCATATACTTCCAATTCTTCTATATCCGGTTCAGGAGCATTATATTTATTTATTTTCAACGTCTTTTTCAATTCTTGAATAAATCTTCTTTTCCAGTCATTAAAATCATCGACTGATTTCAATTTTTCCCTCAGACTTGGAACGATATTTTTCCCGGAATTTTTTAAAAATTCAGAAACAAATATATTTCTTTTATATTTCATTCGGTTTCCCTGGAATTATTCATTGCAAACACATATTTTAAATCTTTTTTTATATAAAAAAATCAGAAAATGAATATTAATTGATATATTATAAAAAACAAGAATATTTTTATTCAGAATTAATCAAGATTGTGTCTGCACCATAATTCAAGGGTAACAAGAGTATAAATTGTTCTGCAGTAATTTCTTTTTCCAGACATATGTTCATCCAATATTTTTTTCAATCCTTCAGAATTCAAATATATTCTGTTTAATGAATTTTTATCTAACAATAACTTTTCAATATATTGTTTCTGCGGATCAAGACGCAGCCAGTGTTCAATTGGAATTTCAAAATGATACGATGGAAAAGTAAATCTGCCTTTAGATATCTTTTCCGTTATTCTGACAAGCCCTAAATGCGCTTTCTGAATTTGTTTAGAAATTTTCAGAAAAATTTCAGGCATATTAAGCGGCAATCTGTACTGCTGCCATTTTACCGAAGCAAGACGCGGAAACTTTTTTTTCAAAATCAATTGCTGCAGCTTCTGCCTGCGCAAATATTGAAGCGGAAGACTCATGCAGAAATCAACCAAATCATAATCTGTAAACGGAAGAGTGTAATCAAAATACGAACCGTATGTTGTCCCTGTAAAATGAAGAGTATATCTCGGTTGTCTCTGCCTCATTTTAAAATTAAAAACTATTTCTTCATTTTTTAATCCGAGTTTTGGCAGTATTATTTTTTTTATGTTCTCAGTTAAAGTTTCATAATAATCAGGGCAAAAATCTTTTTTTATTAAATTTAAAAGCATATTAGGATGTTTAGCTGAATCAGTCGAAATCAGAAATTCAGATAACTGCGTATGCCTGGACGATTCAGAAAAATCCGGTATTTCAAATAAAACATCTGAACCAAAAACACTGTCTCCAAGGTAGCCGTTATATATAGTATGCGGCTCAGAAAAAATCTCATTAAGATAATTTACTATATAATAATCATAAGCAAGATGAACTGTCATACAATCCATATATGAAACGGTTTTATCAGAATAATCGGTAAAATTATTTTTCATAATTTCAATAAAATAATGTTTGAACCCAAGTTCATCGGCAACCTGCTTAGAATATTTCCAGTCCGCAATTTTTTTTGTAATTCCATAGCAGCAACTGTCAGCATCTTTGGTTTCTCTGTTTATATACGCAGCTATTAAACG
>JAGOBX010000546.1 GCA_017999075.1 Candidatus Babelota bacterium
ATTCATTCCCGTATTCATTAAAATGAACAGAATCTTCAGGTAAAAAAATAGATTTTTCAGGAGGAGTTTCATTATATATTTTTTCAAGGTCAAATAAATAAATGTTATTATCTGCAGACAATTTTCTTATAATATAATTAATTTTTTTTAATCCTCTTATTTCTGCTTGTGTGCAATATTTTTCATCTCCAATAAAAGTCGTTAAAATAATAGTTTTTTTTTGGGTTAATCCTAAAGTTATAAGAGATTGAAGGTTATATCTGAAATACTCGCCAAAATTATTTTTTTCAACATTTTGCAAAGATTCAGGGTTATCATATTTATCTGAAAAATCTAATTTATTTAGAGAAACCGACCATACATCATATTGTTTATTTTTAAAAAACACATAATGTATGAATTTAAAAAAATAAAAATGGTTTTTCAAAAAATAATAAAAATCAGGCAAATTATGATTTTTATCTTCCCAAACTTTTCGATATTGACGATTGTCAGGATATGATTTTTTATAATAAACCTGTGTAATCAGATCATTTATTCCATGATATATTATTATTATATCAGGATTCAAATGATATATTTTAAATATATATGCTATAAGAGTCTCTGCTGTAGTATAAGTTCCTACTCCGCCATTTATTACTGAAACAAATTTATTTTTATGTTTATAATATCCATTAAGTTTAGTTTCAAGTAAATTAGTATATGTAAACTTTTCATCTGAAATCATATCCTGGGTTGTGGAACCCCCAAGACACGCGATTCTAATTTCATTTTTCTGTTTTTCATTAATAGGTTTACCTCTAAGTCCGTATTGATTAACTTTAATTGATTCCGAGATATATTCAGGATTAACTTCCAAAGCATAGTAATGATGCGGTTTAAAATAATATTTTTTTAAATTCTGACCATCTTCTACCTTGTCAGAATCTAAATTTATTTTAGGATTTATTTTAATATATGTGTATGAAAACAATTCTGTTATTAACAGAAAAAAAATTATCGAAAATAATATTTTAAACTTATTTTTTTTTAATTTCATAATATAAAAATCAGAATTCTCATATCTATAATAAAATAAAAAAATGAAATTTTCGAAACATTTCCTACACTTTAGTTTATTAAAACAAAAACTCTAAAATTTTGAAAAATACATGCTGCTTTCTGAATTTTTCAAAATTTTCTAAATATCTGATACTAATCTGTTTTCAAAATCAGCAGATTAGCATTAGCCAAACTGCATAATTCAGTAATCTTGAATGCGGTTTGGCACGATTTATAAAAATTACACATCATCCGCATCTTGCCATTTTTTTCCTTCAGCAAACGCTTTTTTTATTGATTCAAGTTCTTCCTCATTATAAATCCACTCATAATTTTCATATGCCTTTTCAAAATTACCTTTTTGTTCATACAAATACCCAAGCTTATAATAAATATATTCAAAATAAAAAATCACTGTTTCAATACATTCTGTGTAATAATACTCTGCAGTTTTATAATTTTTTTTTTCAAAATAAGAATCTCCTGCAGTTATACATAAATATATTTTTAAAGGATGAAAAAAATCAGGAGACAAATTTTTTTCTATTTCAGGATTCAATTCAAAATTTTTTTTATAAAAAAATCCGTCTGCCCTTTCAATGGCAAGTTCAATTATAGGATCAGATATATAAATCCCTGATTTTTTCAGCATTTTAATTATCCGTTCATTTTTAATCGAATTGGGTATAATTTCGGAATAAATAAAATTCAAACTATGATATACGTTTTTCAGAATACTGTTCAATTCATATTGCGCATTTTCAAGCAATGAGATCGTGTTGTTCACGTCTCCGATCATATCATACACTGCGCCTGTTTCCATAAGAAAATACACATCGAAAACATCATAATTTTTCGACATTTGTAAAAGGTTATGAGTCATAAGCAATTCGTCTTTTATTCTTGGAGTTTTAGAAATTTTATCTATATTATCTTCAAGATAAAGAAAATGCAAATCAAGAAGCCTCCGCGAAAGACATATTTTATCATATTCGAGATAAATAAGATTTATTATATTTTTATAAAAATTTATTGATTCTTCAATGTCATAATTAATGGTTATTTCGGCAAGAAATATCGATTGAACTAAATATTCAACATCGGATTGAGCAGTCACAGAAATTACTTTATTATATAAACTTCTGATTTTTTCTATTAAATTATTGTAATAATCATCCCCTTCAAGATTTATTTCTTTCGTGAAAGTATAATTATTTTCATTATTTTCATCATCTTCAAATTCTTCAATCTGATAGATATATTTCTGGATAAGTTCTTCTGTTTCCATCAGCTTATCAAAATAAGATTCATAGAAACCTTTATTCCCGCATTTTTCTATCAAAGAAAATAAATAATCAAATAAGATTTGTCTGTTGTAATTTAAAAAATCATCATCCATAATTAAAACGTCCGTTTATAATAATCTTAACCGTTCTGCATTAAGTATGTTTTCACCGCTGCTTAATATGAGTTCACCGTTAATTCCAATTTTTTTAACTTCAGATTTTATTATTGAACCATCAGATAAAATTATTTCAACCACTTTATTCAGCACTATCGATTTTTCAGAATATTTTTCAATTATATTGTTTTCATTATTTAAAAAATATTTTGAAGTATCAAGTATTTTCAGAGATAATTCCGTTGATTCTTTTATAGAAGATAATCCGATTGGTTCTCCGATTATTTCAGATAACGAGATACAGTCTGCACCAGCAGAACTTTTATTAATAATATTGTTATAATTTATTCC
>JAGOBX010000547.1 GCA_017999075.1 Candidatus Babelota bacterium
TTATAAGATTTTCATATTTGTTTTTCTGATCTGTAGATATAATGATTTTTTTTTGTATGTCAATATGTTTTATTTTATAATTCAACAAAATTTTATTTTTATTTTTTTCAAACAAATAATTTATTAATGATCCTATTCCGTTTTTTTGAGGATAATAAAATTTATGATTATATCCTTTAAAAGAATTTTTTTTTGAAATTGCGCCTTTTAATACTTCCTCCATTTTTGGCATAGGCATATAATTTGAAAACCAGTCTGTAGTAATTTTTGACAAATCTGTTTTCCATAATTTTTTGTTATAAGGAATCATAAAATGTTTACAAATTTCCCCGCCGAAATAAGTATTCATCCATTCAAGATAATTTTTGTTTGAAACCGAATTTGAATAAAAAGATCGAATAAAAGAATATAAGCATTTAAAATTATTTTCGGATGGCAGATAAGATAAATTTAATTGAAAAGGGTAAGGAATAAAATTGTTGAAAATTTTTATAAAAGCCTTTCTTTGAAGGCAATTAATATTTTTTTGTAAAATCTTTTGAAAAAATTTTTTAGAGAAAGAATCTGAATAATGAAATAAATGACCTGTATAATCGAATATAAAATTGTTTATATTAAAACTTTTACACAAACCGCCGGGATGATTTTCTTTTTCAAGAATTATAAAGTCATTATTGGCCATGCTGCCGGATTCTGCAAAAAATCCGGCACTCAATCCCGATAATCCGGCGCCTAATATTACAGTTTTAAAATATTTCACTTTTTAAATTTTAATTCAAAATATATTATAATATAAGTTTAATAATTTATTTAATAATGTTTCTGTCGCAAGTTACAAAGAAAACCCGTTCATTCATTTCATAATTTATTTCAAAATAAATTTTTTGGACTTTGCAATTTAAAGATGTTTCTATGATTTCCTGAAAACTTTGTTTTGTTTTTGCAATTACGCTTTCCTTTGTTATCTTAAATTTTTGAAGTTCGTCAAGACTTGAACTTATATACTTTTTCTCTGCTTCTGAAAAAATATTCGTGAATGTGAAAATTATTTTATTGTCTTTTGTATCAACTTCAATATCAGCGTTGAATTCGTTAAGTTCTTTAACACTGTAATTTTTAGCGATAGATTTTAAAAGTACAAGTATGTTTTCTCCCTCAAGGGAAAATTCTGTATTTGAGGTATTTATAAATAACGCACGGTATAGTTCTTTAACCGCTTTTTTACTGTCACTTTGCGCTACTCCGAATATTACATTAAGCTGTTCCGGAACTTGATATGTGGTATAAATGTTTATTTTATTTTTAGCGAGAATTTTAGAAAATTTTGAGAATAACCCTACGGTATTATGCATACCTTCTCCTACAATATATATAAGCGAATATGGATACAGCAAACTTACTTCTTCAGGTGAAATTTCTTTATCATTACGTAGAGTATCGACAATATTATTTAGATTTTGCTGGAAAATTTCCCGCTCTTTGTCATCTGTAAAATCAGGTTCTGCTATTGCATATGACAGTGAATCAATACTTGAAGTTATTTGAGTAAAAGATATTTTTTTGTCAAAAAGAGATTTTTCGATTTTGTATCCGATACCTATTTCATTATCCATATCCTGTTTCATTACGTTGAGAAAATATATTTTATCTCGAGCTGCGATTCCTTTTACAACTTCGTATGTCTTTTCTTTTTTAGGAACAACAAGAGTTCCAGGATTTAACGGTTCAAAAGTATTTCTTATTCGCAGTGGTATTTTTTTTTCTTCAAGAGGTTTTAATGTTCCGCTGTGCAGAACTTTAGCTCCGCCGTATGCCAATTCTCTTACTTCGCGGTATGAAATGATTTTTATTGTTTCAACTGAAATGTTTTCTTCTTTAAACAGAGTCGGATCAACTCTCAATATTCCATTAACATCTGTGAAGTTTTCATAACATTCAACGCCAAATGCGGCACTTGCAATTGCTCCTATGAAATCAGAACCTCCGCGCCTGAAAGTTGTAAAATCATTATTTTTATCAACTGCATAAAATCCTGGAATTATAATTATATCAGCTTTCAGAGAATCTCCGTATTTTTTTAGGTTATCCAGGCTTCCTGGAAGTAATGTGGCATTTCTATAATTTGAATCTGTTATTAAACCGCATTTTTCAGGATAAATTATCGCTGCTTTTATTCCTATGCTTTTTAAATATTCTGCTGGAATGCTGACAAACATTCTTTCTCCCTGAGCTACGATTGCAGCGTAATATCTGTCAAACTCTTCAAATTTGTTTTTAACTATATCTTCAAGTTCGGAAAAAATAGGATCTAAAAATCCGGTTTTTAATCCGAGCGCTTTTGATTCTTCATAATATTTATTTTTTATTTTTTCAATGTTTTCGGAGGGATATTCATTATAATAATAATACTTGGAAGCCACTTTTTCCAGTTGATCAGTTATTTTAATGTCTTTAGAATCTTTTTTTCCGAAAGTTGACAATACGATGTATTTCATCTTTTTGTCAGGCAATATAATGTTTTGGAAAATGTGTTTGATACGTTCTGCTGAAGCTACCGAACTACCGCCGAATTTTGCTAATTTCATAGTTAAATCCCTCCTAATCCGGAGAACCGGAAATATTAAATGAAATTTTAAATTTCATTGTACAATTTGATTTTGATTGAATGATAATAATTTTTTTATATAAAACAACAAAAAAATATAGTTTGTTTTTTTTGTTGATTTTTTAAGAAATTTTATAATAATAGCCTCATATGAAAAAAATTATTTTATTATTTATGATTGTATGCGGAAC
>JAGOBX010000548.1 GCA_017999075.1 Candidatus Babelota bacterium
ATGTCGAAGCAGGGAAAAAAGCCGGATGCAAAACAATACTTGTAAAAACCGGAGACGGAAAAAAATCTTTAAAACTTATTGATAACAACAAATTTTCAGCGCCGGATTATATTTTCAAAAATCTGATGGACGCAGCCAAGTTTATAGTTTCTGTTTCCAGATGAAAATAACTTTTACTGATAAAATAGTTTTATATATAATTTTCAGTGCCATTTTAGCCTTAATTCTGTTTAACAATTCCCGTAATTCATCTTCGAATAAAAATATTTTTGTTAATATAAAAGCCCCGAATTATAACTGTAACTATGATTTATATACTGATAGAGCAATAGTTGTAAAAGGAAAAATTTCAGATGTAATAATTAAAATCGAAAAAAAAAAAGTTTCTGTGGCCGCTTCTGATTGCGCAAACAAAACATGCTTGCATTCAGGAGAAATCTCAAATATAAACCAGATTATAACATGTATCCCGAATGGTATTATTATAAAAATCTATGCTGATCAAAAGGATAAAAAAATTGATGGAATTACAAAATGACAAAATTAAAATATATATATTTTCTATTGTACTGACTACAATTTTATATGTTACGGAATCTTTAATTCCAAAACCTTTTCCATGGATCAGAATAGGATTGTCAAACATAATATTTATGCTTTTATTGAAAAAAAATGAAATGAATTTATCAGAAATATATTTAATTTTATTATTCCGTAATATTTTATCATCTGTTACTACAGGAACATTGATATCTCCACTTTTCATAATCAGTTTAATCTCTTCTGCAGGTTCTATATTGGCGATGTATATTTTTTTTAAAATTTTGAAAGATAATGTAAGTTTTATCAGCGTGTCAGTTATAGGAGCGGTTGTAAACATAATAATTCAGCTTTTAACAGGTTCTCTTATAATCTTTCAAAATACGGTTTTATTAAAAATGTCCCCTTATTTTTTAATGTTTGCAGCAGTTTCAGGAATAATCACCGGAATTATAACAAACAAATTATTTAACAAACTTGTTGAAAAAAAATTCAGTTTACTTGTATCTCAAAAAATATAGTATTTCATATATTATTTTCCAAAATATAATTATATGTTTTTTTATAAATTCAGATTATTGAGGGGGTTGATCAAAATGATTCTTAAAATAAAATACTTTTTATTTTTTTTCATTATTTTGGGTTTAGGATGCGGTTGTTCAGAACAGAATAATTTCGTTGGTTCAGATAAAACAAAAAAAATATATAAAATCGGGTTTGCTAATTTTGGTCCTGATATTGTTGCAGACAACGTAATCAAAGGTTATATTGACGGATTGAAAACCGAAAATATTATTGAAGGAATAAATCTCAAAATCGTGTACAAACATGCTGCCGGCGAAATAGTCAATATTCCTATGATGCTTCAATCTCTCGAATCCGCTGGTCTTGATTTAATAGTTCCCATGTCAACTCCAGTATTAACTGCCGCATGCGGCATACTAAAAAAAACAAATGTTGTGTTTGTGTATACCTATGATCCTATTGCGGCAGGAGCAGGTAAAACTTTTACTGAACATCTTCCTAATTTTACAGGAGTCGGATCATTCCCTCCTATTGAAGATACTATGAAATTTATTCTTGAACTTTTTCCCAATACAAAAAAAATAGGAGTATTGTACAATCCGGCAGAAACTAATTCCGTAAAAGCTGTAAACACGGCAAAAGCTTTTTTATCTGATAAAAAAATAAAAGTTGAAGAAGTAACAATATCTGGAACTAATGAAATTTTTCAAGGGGCAAAGTCTGTTATAAGCCGTGGAATTGATGTGTTCTGGGGAGCCGGCGACAATACTGTTTTTCAAGCCTTTGACGGAGTAGTAAAAGCTGCCTCTGAATCTAAAATACCGCTAATTATCAATGATGTTGAATTTGTAGAATCCGGAGCACTTGCAGGTGTAGGAATAAGCTGGTATAATAGCGGATTTGAAGCAGGTAAAATAGCTGCGAAAGTTCTTCTCGGCCAGAATCCTTCTGCAATACCTATAATAAACATTGCAGCACGTAAAATAGTTCTAAATCACAATACTGCTGAAAAACTAAAAATTAAATTTCCTCAAAAAATTATTGAAGAATCTAAATAAATTTATAAAATCAGATAATTGATAAGATTCAAAAAAAATGAATGCTGTTTTGCTTAAAAAATCAAATTGTATTCCCGTTTTCTGCGGTTCTTCCAAGTTTTTTTATGATAAACATAACTCACAATAAGAGGCAAAACAGTTGTGGCTTCAGCAAACACCATTTGTTCATAATGAGTATCTACTTTTCCCCATGAACAAGCTTCTTTCAAAGTCGAACTTGAACATGCTCCGTCTCGAGAATCTGCAACTGTAATCTGGACTGCGTATGAATGCATATTTGTTTTTTTACCTAAAACTTCTGCGCAAATTACAGTATCCTGAGCAAAATTTTTCGGAACACCTCCGCCAATCATAAATAATCCGCTTTTAGAAGACTGTATTTTTATTTCAGTTAATTCCCGGAAATCACGCACACTGTCAATTGACACATATTTTTTTTTATTTTCCTGATGCATGCATAAACCGAATCCTGCGCTTGAATCAGAAAAAGCAGGACAAAAAACAGGGACATTATTTTCATATGCAAGCTGCACCAGACTATTTTTTTTTTTTGAGTTCTTTACCCCATATTTTCCTATTTCTTTTATAAATACACGCGAACTGTAAATCCCTGGTTTTAATCCGTCCGCTATATTACATACCGCCTGATCGCATTTCTGCAGCTC
>JAGOBX010000549.1 GCA_017999075.1 Candidatus Babelota bacterium
ACTAATATTATATCGGATAACCGGAATCCTGCTATAATAGTATCATCTAATTTTGAAGAAATTATAAATCATATAGGAGAAATAATATCAGAACTCGACAAAGAAGCTAATATCCAAAAATCAAATATTCACATTTATAAACTTCAAAATGCAAATGCTCAGAACATAGCTGAGGTAATGGCAAAACTCACTTTTACAGATAATTCAAAATTAACTCCTGCCGGAACTCCGGTAACTTTGAATGTTCCTGTAACTTTTGATAAATCGACTAATTCCGTAGTATTTACTTGTTCGGATGAACAGTATGCTCAGATAAAAAAAATAGTTGAAGATTTTGACAAAGAAAAAGCGCAGGTTCTTATAAACGTGATAATTGCAGAAATAAGCGTTGAAGATATGGAAAAAATAGGAGTTGAATGGCAGGCCGGAGATATTATAAAAAAAGATTATGCAGGCGGAGTGAGTCAAAATTTTAATATGATAGATCCTGGAGTTTTACAGAGCGGAAGTGTAAAAGATGCTGCAAAATTATTGCCTGGTTTCAGCGTCGGAGTAATTAATAACAGCAATCCGGATATCGGCGCTGTTATAAATCTTTTTAAACAAAAAACGGATTTCAATGTATTGTCATCTCCTAAAATTTTAACGGAAGACAATAATGAAGCTCTTATAAATATCGGTCAGAAAGTTCCTTTTATAACCAATTCGCGGGTTACGGATAATGATGCTACAATATATTCATATCAATATCAGGATGTAGGTATTATACTAAAAATAACTCCTCACGTGAGTAATTCCAAAAGAATAACTTTAGATATTAATCAGGAAGTGAAAAATTTGCTTGAAAAAGCTGTTTTTGACGCTCCTCTTGTATCTACGCGTGAATTAAAAACCAAGATTACTGTTGATAATAAAAAAGTAATAATAATCGGAGGTTTAATAAATTCTTCAAAAAATAAAACAACTTATTCTGTTCCGTTTATAAG
Organism: Candidatus Babelota bacterium; assembly: GCA_017999075.1. Classification (GTDB taxonomy): domain Bacteria; phylum JAGOBX01; class JAGOBX01; order JAGOBX01; family JAGOBX01; genus JAGOBX01. The sequence continues at coordinate 987 of JAGOBX010000549.1, forward strand.
TAAACTTCCTATTATAGGTAAATTGTTTCAAAGAAATGAAGATAAAGAAAGTAAAACCAATTTGCTTATTATAATTTCCCCTGAAATTATAGAATATGGAAACATAGAAAATATAAGCGTTCCTGAACGCGATTTGGAATTGTTTGAAAAAAATATTAAAAATACAGGAAAAGATTTGAAATTTAAATGATACGCAATTCTAAATTTCTAGAACTTCTTGATAAAAATTTTGTAAAGGAAAACCTTGTATTTCCATATGATTATGATGAAAAAGAAGATGTAATTAAAATAGCTTCGCCTTCAGAAAATAAATCGGTAATTTCTGAAAATCTATCTAAATTTTTTGATAAAAAAATCGAAACTCTGATTTTTCCGGCAGAAATATTAGATAAAGTCATTGATGAATACTATCTTGAAACAATCGGCGGAACCGAAATTTTTCAAAAAACAGAAGAAGAAGCTGTAGACGATTCCTCATTTAAAATAACTTCAGAAATCAAAAAAACAGATTTATTATATGATACTGGTATTGAAGAGCCTGCAATAAAACTTGTAAATAAATTAATAATAAATGCTTTGATTGATAACGCTACTGATATTCATATTGAACCTGCAGAACAAAACGTAGCAGTCAGGTACAGAATAGTCGGAATATTGTATCAGAAAAATATTATAAACAAACAAATGCAGCCGAGTTTGACTGCACGTATAAAAATACTTTCAAATCTTGATATTTCCGAATCGAGACTGCCTCAAGACGGCAGTTTTCAGGTATCTTTTGCAGGGAAAACAATAGATTTCAGGGTTTCTACAATACCTATAAATCACGGTGAAAGAATTGTGTTGCGCATACTTGATAAAACTAAATTTTTGTTGAAACTCGAAAATACCGGAATGGACGAATATACGCTTAATTTATTTAGAAAAAAAATAAATTTTCCTAATGGAATAATATTAGTTACAGGGCCGACCGGAAGCGGCAAGACTACCACATTATACGGAGCATTGAATGAACTTAAAACCGGAGACAGAAATATAATTACAATAGAGGATCCTGTTGAATATCAGATTCAAGGAATCAATCAAATACAGGTAAAACCTGAAATAGGTCTGGATTTTTCTGCAGGATTAAGATCAATTCTCCGTCAGGATCCGGACATTATTATGGTCGGAGAAATCAGAGATGAAGAAACTATGAATATAGCTATTCAATCATCTTTAACAGGTCATCTTGTATTCAGTACCTTACATACCAATGATTCTATAAGCACTGTTGTAAGATTATATAATATGGGTTTAAAACCATATCTTATAAGCAGTTCTGTAATCTGTGTAATTGCCCAGAGACTTGTGAAACTGCTTTGTCCTGAATGCAAACGTAAAACTAAACTAGCAGGTTCTTATATAGGGCAATTCAACTTGAAAAAATATATAGGCAGTTCAGATATTGAAATTTACGAAGAAAACGGATGCGAACATTGTAAAAATACAGGTTATTCAGGAAGAAAAGGCATATTTGAGATACTCAATATAGATGCTAAAATTAAAGAAATGATTATGCAGCGTCAGCATCCTGAAGATATAAAAAAATATTGTGAGACAACAAATATGAGATTTTTGATTGACAACGCTGCAGGCTTATTTTTATCTGGAAGGATTTCTTTGAAAGAATTATTAAGCGTAGTGTCAAATTATGAAATTTAAAGTTTCTGCAATTGATTCTGATAATAAACCGATAAATATAACAGAGGAAGCGGCAAATGAACAGGAACTAATAAAAAAACTTGTTTCAAAA
>JAGOBX010000550.1 GCA_017999075.1 Candidatus Babelota bacterium
TTTTTGTTTTTTCAACGAGTTTTTTGTTTGACAAAATATTATCAAGCAAATTTATAATTTCAGGATCTCCGCCTGCAGGCGGTTTCCAGTTTAAATGGAATGATTCGACATTCTGAGAAGTTAAATCTTCATGAAAAGATTTTAATCCTGCGTTAATGACTGCCGGACCATTATTTAATAATTCATTAAATTTTGTAGCCATAAAATTATTTCACCTCTTTTTTTACTTTCCATTATTTTGTGATTTTTTCTGAAAAGTAAATTAATTAACTAAATATTTTTGAAAAATTTTATTATATAAATTCATTTTTAATAATCATAACATAAGATATCATATCTACAGCGCAACCACTTTTCCTTTTAAAGCCAGTACAGTAAGTTTTGCAGCCTGAGCATTTGTCGGCATAAAAATTACTCCGAGTTTTTCTAACTGTTTTTTTATTTCGTTAATATTTTGAATATCATAAGATGTTCCGCAAATAGATGCAATAAAAACAAGATTCTTGTTATTTTTTAATGATTTTGTTATTGCTTCGCTTAAAGGTTCAACAGGATTTATATGAGAACCATAACCCGTAACTATATCAAATAAAATTATTCCAGTATCTTTTTTAGAAGATTCTTCAACTATTCTTTGACAGCGTAATGTATAATCTATCATAGGATGCGGTCTTCCTTTTGTGAATTCGTCATCCCCTAGATCAACCAAGGTATTTTTGTAACTTTCATATGCATTTTTAAGCTTTAATTCAGGAGTAAGCGGTATGTTTGAGAAAACCTCCAATCCATACTGAGCCATAATAAATAATGCTTCATCGCATAAAGTTCCTCCTGAATATAATCCTCTTACATATTTTGAACTACCGGTTTTATTTCTTATGGATTTAAGCAATTGATCAATTTCTTTTTTTTCTGCGTCAAATTCCTTTGGTTCAAAAGGTTTATTTTCTAATATTGATATGGCAAGATTAGCAGCATTTTCAAGGGTTGAGGCAAAAGGAATTCTTCTTTTTTTACATTCGGTTTCATCGCCCTTCAAAAAATTTACAACAATTTTCTTTTTATAATTTTTTAATCGGTCAAAAATTTTTTTTTCGACTTCAGGAAATGGCGGTTTAGAAATTAAAATAACTATTTCTATATCGATGTCTTTTTCCATCGCATCAATAGCTGTAAGCATACTGATTCCGCCGATCTGTTTTGATAAATCCCTTCCTCCAAGACCTATAGCATGTTTAACTCCGTATCCTTTATTTGCAAGTATGCATGACACCTGTTGAATTCCTGTGCCTGATGCTCCGATTATACCAATTTTTCCAATAGGCATAGAATTTGCAAATGCAATTCCTTTGCCGTTTATTATGCTTGTTCCGCAATCAGGTCCCATTACTATAAGACCGTTTTGTTTAGCAATTTGTTTTAATTCAAGTTCTTCGTCGATTGTAACATTATCACTGAATATCATTACATTTTTTCCCGCTGATAAAGCTGTTTTAGCTTCTCTTTTTACAAATGGTCCTGGAATTGAAAACAATACTAAATTAGAATCTGCGTATTCTTTTATTCCGTCGGCTATTGAAGTTAATTCAATTTTATCGCTTTTATTTTCAGCAGATGATTTGTTGTCAAGCAGCTCTTTAAATTTTTTTAAAGCCGGTTCACAAAATGATTCTGCCTCAGCGTTTATACAAACCAGTAAATCATTTGGTTCAGCTTTTTCTCCGGTTTTATCGATCATTTTAGTGTTTCTAAGCACCTCTTTGTTATTATCTGTAGCCATCATTGCGGCAAGATTTTTTATGCCTTCGCATTTTGACGCAGAATTAGCTATGGACATTAACATGACCGAATCAAAATAACGGTTTTTAATAATATAATTTTTAATCACCTTAAATGCGCCTCCTTAATTTTTATGTTTAAATTTTATTATTTTATTTTTTAGTTTGTCAAAAAAACCAGTTAATTCAAAATCATTCCATAATTTTAATAATTCAGAATATAATAAATTGCGTTTTATTATACGGTCATTGAATAAATTTACAGCTCCATTTTGTAATTTGTAGAAATTTCTTGTATTTCCAAAATATTTTAATGTACGCTTTTTTTCTTTTTTTAAAAAAACAGGAAGTAATCCGATCCATACATCGCAATCATGTATATCGCCTAGAATAGTTTGCATATCTTTTATAGTTTTAATATTTTTGTCAAAAATATTATCAAAATAAAAATTGAAAATTTCCATTTGATATCTTAATGTCTTAATTGATTTTCGCAAAATATGAAGGGCATCAGCATTTTCAAAAATAAAAGAGGAATCTAAAATTTTATCTGCAGAATAAAATTCAGTGTTAGTATTGTTTGCGGATAAATCATTCTCTGATAAATTTATATTTTTAATAACAGCAGATTTTAAAATAACTTCCTTTAATGAATTTAACATTTGTTGCTTTCCTGTTAATGAAGAGGACTGTTCAAATATTTTTTTTGATACTTTAGCGTCTCCTGAATTTTCAATTTTTTTGATTTGATTTTTTAAAACTGTCAAATTTAATTTTTTTTGAAAATCATTGATGAAATTGCTTTTTTTAAAATCATTTAATGTTTTATTCAGTTTTATCTGTGATTTATTTCTTTTGTGTTTTAGCCGCCACAACATACGGGATAACCCTGGTTTATTTTTTTTATCAGACAATGAAATTGATTCAATATATTTAGTTAAAAATTCAATTTGTATATCTATGTCTCGAGCCGGACCTAAAACTTTTGTTATTTTTTT
>JAGOBX010000052.1 GCA_017999075.1 Candidatus Babelota bacterium
TTTATTATCTATCAGTCCTGCATATTCATTTTTATTAAGTGATTTTACAATATCATTTACTTCTTCATTATATGAAAAAACAGAATATAATTTTTCATTAAATGGAATATTAAGTAAATTACCGCTATTTTTATTTAATTCATTTTTGCTGTTAAAATAAAAAATATCTGAACCTGATTCTGTAAAAACAGGTTTCAAATCTATATAACTGCATAAAGTTTGAATTGCATATTTTACATTCTCTTTAAAATTCACGCTTGTATTTGAAATATTAAATTTAATTTCTTTTCCCATAACTTTTACTCTTATAATACTCCTGATTATTTAATTGTTATTCTGCCTAACTGCATTCCTATAATCGTAAAAAATAAACAAATTGCATTGTTGAAAATAATATTGAAAAAAAAATATCTGTATAACCCGTCTCTTAACAGATGAATAGTCTCTAATGAAAAAGTGGAAAACGTTGTAAATCCTCCAAGAAATCCAATAGTTATAAATATCCTTATTTCAAGCGGAATAACTATATTTTGAAAAAATTGAAAAAATAATCCTATGAAAAACGAACCTATTAAATTTACTGATAAAGTGCCAAAAGGAAAACTATTATTAGTCATTTGAGTTATTATTGAAGACGTAAAATATCTGCACACAGAACCTAATCCGCCTCCAAGGAAAATATATATATAATTCATGCTGCATCCGCCAGTCTACAAAAATTATTGTTAAAAAAATTTTCTGTAATATATCTTATCTGCAATGTCATACAGAATACCGTAATATCCTTTTATTGATACAGTCTGATACCCGCATAAGTCTCCGCCGAATTTTCTGAAAAACCGTTCCACATGACGAAGCATTGAACCTTCAAAATCAAATTGTCTCAATCCGATTTTTTCAGAAGAATATCTTATGGATTCCCACAAAACCATACTTGATCCGCCATGATGTTTTTTCTCAGATTTATAGCCACCAAGTATATAATATGAACGTTTGGTATCCCATATAATCAGATTGCCTGCTATAGGTTCTCCATCTTTATCCCTGCATATAAAAATTCTGCACTGGCCTCTTTTATTCAATTCCTCAAAAATTTTGTATGACAGTTTCCTGAAGTGTTCCATTGAACAATCCTGTCTGTCAAACGTATTTTCAACCAGAGAAATCAAAAGATTAAAGTCATCACAGTTTTCAACCTTTAACCCGTCTTTAATTCCTTTATTAATATCATTCCTGCACGAACCGCTGTCCATATTATTCCATACTTTGTCCAAATCTGTTATATCAAGCACATAACTGAATCTTGTTTTATTATCAAATTTATTCCATATAAAAGGCTGAATGTCATTAATCCATGGCGATAATTTTATTTCAATATCGCTATGCTTATCCTTTAATTCTATAATCATATCTTCAAGAATTTCTTTACAATTTGAATAATGAGTCACTTTTTTCCCTGACTGCGGATAAAAAACAGGACCGCTGTACGGTGTCAAAAGAGGCGTCCCTAAATATGAATATCCGAACCTTCTTTTTATAATGCTTCCGGTAAATCCAGCAGACAATATTCCGTTTTTAAAATATCCGTATATCAGTGGCTGATCATGAACATTTTTCAGCCAGTAACTTTTATGAAACAGAGTACCTTCGTCTGAAGCATCAACTAAACTGTCCCATTTTTCAAACTCCGCATCCGTTAGCAGTCTAATTTCGTATTTTTTGCTCATAAATTAATTAATCCTCATTTTTCTGCATAAACAAATAAATTTGTCGGATAATAATTTTTATTTAACCTTATTTTCGTTAAAAGTAACCCTGATAAATTAATTATTAAGAGTAAAATAATAAGAAATGGTGTCAATAAAATTTTTAAAAGAGATTTTATTTTGCTGTTGGCCCAAACATAATGATATAGCGATTTATTTATCATAGTAATTACAGTAACAGCGAAATTTCCGCAATAACTGACTTCTATGTTTCTAAAGTTATGTTCTATTAAAATATTTTTAAAAAATACTTCTGTCAATCTTACAAAATCATAATTTTCCGATGTTAAAGGCGAGATATGCGGAACCACTATCATCAACTTTCCCTTCTTTTTTAATAAATTGCAGCAATTATTTAAAAAACTTTCAGGGTTTTTAAGATACTGCATCACATAATTACTATATATTATATCTACACTCCCAATTTTTAAAGGAATTTTTTCCAGATTGCAATATACTTCAGCGCACGCTGATATATCATGCATATCGCTGCTTATTGCAGGAAGATCAAATCCAAAGTATTTAATATCTGTTCTTTTTCCCAATAACACTTTTTTATATTTTTTTTGACCGCATCCAAAATCAACCAAAATTCCAGAATCAAGCTTACTGCCTTTTTCTGAAAGCCACTTAAGCAGAGATTTAGATGAAAAATATGCCGGTTCAAAAATCCTTGGATATAATTTCCCAAAAAAAAATGACATTAACAATTTATATCCTTCTGAAAAATTCACAACGCATCAAACTCCGATTATCCCTGATGTTTTGAAAACCTCAATAAATCCATATATTAAAATTTAAACAAATTTATTTTTAAAATACTATTAATAAAATCTTTTTCTTGTTCATTAAAAACTTTGTTGAAAAAAGAGATTGCAAAATATAATAATGACCCTGCAGCTATGTATGCTATCAATAAAAAATTATTGGAAACAGGACAGCATAATGTTAAACAAAACATAATGACTGTCATTATTCCTGAATTTAAATTGATTTTAATAAAACTTAACCACGGTATTTCAATCATAATATTTTTTTTTAAAAGAATCAACTGCATAGAAATAGTAAAAAAATATGTCAGACCTGTGGCAATTATCGGTCCTATGATTCCCATTTGTTTTGTCATTATTATTCCTGCAGCCAAATTGAAAAACACAAATATTTTCGAATAAAAACTTATATCCGGTCTTTCAAGAACTGCAAGCAATGAACATAACGGATTCCAAAAGGAATAAAATAATCCTATTGATATCAGCGCCACGCACATCACAGGAAATGAAGAAATATAATCCGGTTTAAAAATCAATATTATTATATCTTTACCGAATAAAAAACCTCCCCATATTATAGGAATAGTAAAAAAAAAATTAAGTTTCAGATAACTGTTGAAAAAATCCGATAATGTTTTTTGATTTTTTTCTATAGAATATTTTTGAATCATTATTGATTTTATTACCTGATAACATATATTTATCGGAAGCATCTTAAATATCATTCTTACTGTGCCAACTGCAAACGAATATAATCCGGTTGAAGATGCTCCCAATATATTTGAAACGATCAAAATATCAAAACCCAATCCTACTATGCTGTCTCCTATAATATCAGTATAACTGAATATTGCAAACCTTTTAACACGCGATAAAAAATTCGGAGATTCTTTTTCATCTGTAGAAGGAAGTTTTCTGAACCGTTTTATTATAAAAACATAGTTTAACATCGTCCAGAAAATAGTTGTCCAGAAATAAACCATCATCGTAGAATATAAATCTGCTTTATGCGAATAAACCAAATATAATCCGCCCAGTTTAACCGTTACATATATTATCTCAACAATATTTTTTATTTTCTGCATAAGCATGGATTCATATAACTCAAATGCGGAAATATTTAATATCTGAACCGTCATAAGCAAAAATACAAACGGCATGCAGTTTGCGCCGTTATGCAAATCAAATAAATCCAGATATTTTTCTTTAAAAATATAAAGTATTATAACTCCTGTCAGCGAAGCTGCAAATTGAAACATCAATGTATTAATAATAAACTTTTTTAACAGTCTATAAGATTTTAAACTGATAAGTTCTGAAGAATATCTGTATAACGCGCTATATGTTCCGAATCCAAGAAACATTATACAATACTCGAATGTAGTCAAAAAAGTAGTGTAATTGCCGTATTCTTTTACACTGATAGAATTAACTATCAGCCTTAAAGTAAAAAAACCGATTATTGCATTTGTAATAAAACCGATATAATTGTATAAAGTTCCAGATAATAATTTTTTTTTAAAATCGCTCATTATTTTATTTTTCTTAATATTTTATGAAATCCAGATACTTTTATCCTGAATTTTATTATTGAATCATTGGAAATCGATTCTCGCTCAATCTTGAAACAATCATTATTATTAATTGAAATTTCTTTCCCGTGGCTTACAATGCACGCAGCTTTAAACCCGCATTTCTTTAAAAAATCAATAATATTATCCGAGTATATTCCATGTGGATACGAAAAAGTTTTTACTGTTATTTTAAATGTGTCTTCAAAAAATTTTTTTGATTCTATAATTTCTTTTTTAAAAACTTCCTCGTTTTCTGAATTTAATTTAATATGATTTACCGTATGCCCGCCAATTTCCATCCCGTATTCAATCATTTCTCTAATTTGATCAGTTTTCATAAATCTGTGTTTTTCCGGATATTTGAAATTCCGCCAGGCCGGCAAAGTTTCTAAAGAATCCACATAACCTGATACCACAAAAAAAGTAGCGCAAATATTATTTTTTTTCAAAAAAGGAAATACAAACTGATAATTATCTTCCCAGCCATCGTCAAATGTCAAACAAATATCTCTTTTATTTAATTTTTTTAATTTATACAATTCTGAATAATCGCTAAATGTCAAAAAATTAAATTTTTTCTTTATAAGATATTCTATTTGACTTTTAAATATATCTATATTCACGCTTAAAGATTTTATTTCCGGAATAAATGAATCATAATCATTTACCCTGTGGTACATCAGAACAGTATTGTTAAACCTCATAATTTATTGCCTGTATATTATGCTTTCCTCAATATATTATTTTCTCTGATATATTGAAACTGGCATGACGCGCATTTAAAACTACTTTCTTTTTTATCCATTCTGCTCTTACAATATGGACAAATTAAATTTTCTTCAATAATCTTCCATTCATCTTTTTTATATATTTTATGCCTCAATTTAGAATATTCCCATTTAACCTTATCATTAGCGCGGTTTATAAATGTGTATGTTTTTTTTAATATTTTTCTTGATAAATTTGAAGATTCCATATATTTAACTTTTGCCGCAATTTCATTAAAAACTTTATTTATATCCCCGCCAAATAATTCATTTTCATTATCAGTGATGCAAAAATCAATTTTATCTTTCCAGCAGTATCTTGATATAAGTATGCCGGGAACAAACATATTGGTCATAAATTCGCTGTAATGAAAATTAAAATTGAACACTCCTCTGAAATCAACTTGATAGTACCATTTAGAAAAATCTTTTAAGCATATCATGAACCTTTTTTTTTCTTCATCAAACCAGCACAAAAGTTTATGCTGGTTTGATCCGTATAGAAGTTCGCATATTACAGAAGGAGTTTCTATAATCCCTGCTTTGCTTATACGCTGTAATTCTTTTAAAAAAATTTCAGGATTTTCAGTATGTTCCAAAACATGATATGCAAGCGAATAATCAAATGTTTTATCACGAAACGGAATAATATCTGTCGGATGCTCAAGTAACGGCCTGTCAATGTATAGCGGTTTATTCCCGCGGTGACCATGAAAATCAATATATTTTTCAATAAGAATATCTGAGTAAGTTTTAGGCCCTCCGCCCGGGCCTATTTCTATAACTTTATCTGATGGTTTGATTTCAATCGGCACTATCTAATCCTCCATAATTATTTTTATATTAAAATCCTGAACTGCTTATTTTATTTATTTAAAATAATAACTTAATTTTATAGTTTTCTAACATTTTCGGAAAAAATATATATTTCCGTCCACAACAATTTTTTTTAAAATTGTATTTAAACTTATTATAAATGATTATAATTTTTTAATAACAGCCGAAACATGAAATTAAAACAATTACAATCTCTTGACTTTACTGAATTTTAGCATTCAGGTGTTGGGTTATTTAAAATTTATCCGGAAAATCAGTTCATTTAAAATAGTATCTCCATTTTTCCGGATCAGTTTATCCCTTCAAAATCTGTTTCAAATATATATTTTATTTTATCATTATTTTTCCGGGCCATATGCCCTAATCCTATAACAGGATATTTTATTTTCTTTATTGTTTCTTCATTGTAAGAATATACTGGTATATCAAAAATACTGTCATTTTCATAATCGTCTACTATGAATATTTTTATTTCCATACCAAGTTCATTTGCTGTTAAATAACTTATTTCAGCCCACTCAGGCGAGGAATATACTGCTATTTTAAGTATTTTACGGTTTAAAAGTTTCCTGAATTCTTCTTTTAAAATTATACGGGCTCTATGATAATGGCTTATGCTCGCCTCAAGATATTCTTTTGTCAGCCTTGCTTTTTCTTTAATTCCGTCAGGAGTAAGGAGGTATGCCAGACATTTCCCGTTTATACGTTTAACCTTAACAAATCCTTTCTTAGTCAGCCTTTTTATAAACAGGTTAACAAGTCCTACTGATACATTAAGTTTTTTAGAAAGTTTCAATTGCGATAATTCAGGATTGTTTTCTATTTCCTGAAATAATTCTCTTTCATTAACAATTTCTTTTATAACATTCATAATCATTCAACTCTTGAACATTCAAATTTTGAACGATTATAGTTATTCTGAAAATTTTGTCAATAAATTTAATATTATTGTTTTTAAAAAAAAATTGTATGGCGAATCATTTTATAAATTCAAAAACAATATGATATTTACTCATTTTTATTACTTTTTTCACTTGAAATTTGTTCAATTAAAAAACTTATTTTTTTCACTTGTTAATTTAAAAAAAATAAATATTATATTATGCTAATATGAATTTAATATTACAGAATTTTTTCAAATGGATTCATCCTGATTTATCAGCTATTGATTCTGAACTTAAGAATCAATTTGAAGAACAGACCATAACCAGTTTGAAATTATTGTCTTTTGTATTATTTTGCGCCGCAATAGTTTCGTCCATAATTCTTATAACTATTCCAACTTACAAAGTCATAGGGTTTTCAATAAGCAAAAAATTTTTTATTATCTCGCTAACTTTATTTATAGTTGTTTTCCTCCCATTTAAAAAATCAATTGCCAAATCTGTATTGCTATTGGCAATGTTTTATTTAATTGCAGACAATCTTATTCTTCAAATGGTTTTATTTTCTCACAGAAAAACACAACTCGGGTTGTTTATTGCGGCATTGTGTTTTCTTGCATTTACTTTTATGCCTTTCAGGCCTTGGGTTGTATCTGTTTTCGGAATGTTCGGATTAACTGTAATTGTAACTTCCTGCTATATTCTTAATATACAATTAAACCCTTATCACAATACTCAGGTGCTCTGGCTGATTCTTCAATTTACCGGATTGTGCATAATAACAATTTTTTTCAGAAGCGCTATATTCAATCTTCAATTAAAAATTTATGATTCTAAAAATAAAATTGAATCAATGAGCGAAGATATTGAAGATATAAAAAATATTCTATCCTACTCAGAAGATTTGCATCACGAATATAAATCTTCTTTCAGATACGACTATGTTCAGGAAAAAACAAATGCTAATCTTGAATTTCCCGTAATAAAAACAATAGCAGCCTTTTTAAACGGAGAAGGAGGAGCTTTGATTTTAGGAGTTGATGATAAAAGAACTATTCTTGGATTGGAAAAAGATTATCAAACTCTCAAAAAAAAAGATTCCGATGGGTTCCAATTATCTGTAATACAATCTGTATCAGAAAAAATTTCTGCTGAAGTTTGCAGAAATATAAGGTTTTCATTCATAAAAGTCGATAATAAAGAAATTTGTATAATCAGAGTCAAGCCGTTCCACAAACCGGTTTATGTTGAACAGAAAAATGAAACTTTTTTTTATATAAGAACAGGAAATTCAACTCAATCCCTTGACACCAGAACCGCAGTTGAATATATAACTCAACACTGGAATGATAAAAAAATAAAATAAACTAATATTCTTCAGTTTTTTTAGGAAAAAAAATTGATATGAATAAAATTAATCCTAATAAAATTATAACCGTGTTAGAAAAAATATCTCCATATCTCATATAAAACGACCCTTTCTTTTCAGGATAATATGTGAAATTTAAAAGGATTTCTTCATTTGTTAAAGGCGACGACGAATATATTATTTCTCCGATTCCACTGATTATTCCCGATATCCCGCTATTACCGCACCTCAAAATCGGCAGATGATTCTGAACAGCAGTAAAAACATTCATCGCAAAATGCTGTTGATGCGCTTGAATGCTGTTTGTCCACGCATCATTAGTTATATTTATAAAAAAATCGGCTCCTGATTTAGCAAATTTTCTTGATAAATCATGAAAAATCGATTCATAACATATCATTGGAGCAATTTTATATTCAACATTGTCCATTACTGTTATTTTATCTCCAGGTGTAAAATTACCGCATTGTAAACTGTCGGCAATCTTCTTTACAAAATCATATTTATTATAAAACGGCGTTATTTCTCCAAAAGGCACAAGATGTATCTTATTATAATAATCTATTATTTTGCCGGCCGGAGACAATAGAATTGCCGTGTTAAAATAATCAAACCCGTTTCTTGAATTGGGTTTATATGTCTGCGTACCAAAAAAAATACTGCTTCCTGAAGCGTATGCATTTTTTGACAACATATATTTCCATTGAAAATTTTTCCATTCAAGGTTTCCAGACACAGGATTATAAAAAAACAAATCATCAAGAATAATCGTTTCGCTTAAAATTATTAAATCAGGTTTGTTTAACAAAAGTTTGTCTATAGAATTAATTATTTTAGGAATTATCTTGTTCCGCTGTTCCGACCATAACATATAATATGGAGAAAAATTAGGTTGTACAAATCCTACTGAAATTTGTTTTTCCAGTGAAGCTGATTTGTAATCTTCTATTTTGTCAAATCCGTACAAAAGAATTAAAAATATTAAAAGTATTATGACAACGGATTGAATTATAAGCCTGTTATTTTTTAAATGGGATAATATCAAATAAGCTATAATAGAATTTATTAAACATATAACAAAAGATATTCCGAAAACCCCTGTTATATCACTCGCCTGAATAAATTGAATAAATTTATACTGGGTATATCCTAATACTCCCCAAGGGAATCCGAAATAACCATTGCTTCTGAAATATTCTAATGATGTCCAGACTATTGGAAAAATAAAGATATCTATGTAGTAAAGCCTTCGTATAATAAAAGCATATGTCAAAAACATTATCAAAAAATAAATATTGAAAATTATTATTATTCCAGGCAAAGCTATTATATGATAAATATAAATCCATGTAAGAATTCCTAAAACAAATATTGTCGTGAAAACACAAGATATGACAGCAATCTGACCGTATGAAGAATCTTCAAGCGCTATTATCAATGGAACAAGAGAAACAAAAGAAAGCCACGTTAAATCAAATGGTGGAAATGACAAAAATAATAATACTGCGGAAACAGCCGCATAAGAAATTTTTATTTTCAGCATATTTTATAACAAATATGAATCCTGCTTTTTTACTGGCGACGGCAGTGATTTAGCAGAAACATCTTTTATCTGAACATCCACCTGTTTTTCAGGTTTTAAATCCGTATTTTCTCTTACAGTCTTATTGATAGGATATTTTTTATCAGCCTTTGAATCAATAAAAATTGATTCCGTTTTTTTCAATGGTTCTTTTTTTATTATATCAGCAACACTATTGTGTTTAAATTTTTCTGAAACAGTCAAATTTATAAATTGAGAATCCATTGAAAAAATATTAAAATTCAATTTAGCTAATTCTGTATTTTCCGATAATAATAAATTCAATTCATTTACAAAATTATTACAGGCCGATAAAGATTCGGTTTTATCTTGTTTAATATTATAATCAGCAATTAGTCTAACAAATTTTTGTGTGAACAAATTAGAATTGGACAAAAAATTTATTAATTTTAAGGTTTGGAACTGCAATTCCGAATAATAATTTGACCTTCCTATTTTTTTCGGTTTTATATTATATACAGCGCACCAAAACTTGACATTTCTTTGCGTTATTCCTGATTTTTCAACAACCTCGTCAAGTTTATACCCTAAATTTTGTTTCATGATATTCATTACCCCATCAGCAAAATATAAAATTATTATATTTTTTATGCAGATTTAATTTCATTAAAAAATTCATCAGCGCATTTTTTTTGTTCTTCATCCTTTGAAGTTTCTTTTATAATAGAAAAAATTTTGTTTAAAGAATCAGCATCTTTAAAAATAAGTTGAGTTAAAGATTCATTTTTTTTCGATAAGTCCAATAAAGTCTTGTCCGTATTAACCAGCAATAGACTTAATATCTTGCTTAGATAACTGTATAAAACCGGTTCCTTTTCGAGCATTTCATGAAACGTTGATTTTTCAATTTTTTTGATTTTAGATTCTTCGTTACAAACAAATTCAAAATAATTTTCATTTTTAGGTTCTTTCAACAACATAGAAAAATTTGTAAGTATGGTGTGTTTTTTATCACTGGTATAGACAGTAAGTTTGTTGCATAAAATCGATATTTTTCCTGAAAGAAGCAAATAAAAACTATCGTCTTGATTAGATTTATTGAAAAATATCGTTTTTTTCTCAAAAACATTATTTTCTTGAATTTCCGCAGATTTATAGGTTCCGTAATCTCTGTTAACAGATTGAATGTTATCCCTTACCATTTCATATTTTGATTTCATATTTTTTTTCAGATTCTGAATTTGAGTGTTTAATCCTGATCCTTCAATTTTCATCTGAAATAATTTTTGGGTATATTTTGTTATACCTGATAAATTTTCATCTATTTTGTCTTTTAAAGAATTTATTTGACTGGCAGTATGAATAATTCTATCTATAACAGTATTTAAAATACTAATCCCTATTTCTTTGTTCAATTTTATTATTTCATTTAAATTTACACCTTCTGCAAAAGTAATTATTTCCAGTTCAACTTGCCCTTCAGCTACAAGTGATGCCGAACGTTCACGATTAAGAAGCAGCCCTATTTCTCCTATAGTCTGGTTTGGAGTATTAATTATATTTACTACTTTTCCAGTTTTAGTTACAATATCTTCAGTTATTTTTTTTTCAACATTAACATACACTTTTATAGAGCCTGATCTTAAAACAAAAAGTTTATCGGTTTTCTCGTTTTGTAAACATATTATCTGATTATTCTTGTATTTTTTTATTTCAACGTTTATCATAATTATAGTCTCCTATGGGAAACGGTAAAATTAATTTCAAAAATTTATTCCGCAGAATTTTCTATTATTTTTTCTTTAAATTTTCCTGGATTGTACTTTGCTAAATTTCCTGAACTGTCTTTGTATGACGATTTTTCACTTCTCTGAATCCTTATTCCTTCTGCTCCGCCTTTTTCTGCATCACTTATATCAGTATCTGAATCTCCGTAGAAAATATCAAGTTTTAATTTTTTTATACGCTCAATTTTTGAGGCAGGTTCAAAATATGTGTTTTCTTCAGGTATTCCAAATTTTTCACTAATAAATTTTTTTAAATTATCTCCCCCTATACCGGGACGGGCAGTAATAACAAATATTTCACAATTTTGCGATTTATGAAATTTTATTATTTCCATTACTTTTTTTTTAACTATTGAAACTTTGGAATCTAAAGAATTAACTTCCCGCCAAAATTCATCTGTATCCCACTGGTATTTGATTTTCGCATTATCAAATGCAGGAGTTGAAAATAATAGGGTATCATCAACATCAAATCCAACGCGCAATTTACCTGAAGATATTTCAGAAACAGGAATTCTGGCGCAGGAAAATAATGTAATAAAAATTATCCAATAAATAAACTTTGTTCTATAATTTTTCATATTTTT
Source organism: Candidatus Babelota bacterium (assembly GCA_017999075.1). Classification (GTDB taxonomy): domain Bacteria; phylum JAGOBX01; class JAGOBX01; order JAGOBX01; family JAGOBX01; genus JAGOBX01. The sequence continues at coordinate 11,885 of JAGOBX010000052.1, forward strand.
TTTGTGAACTGTAATAAATTTGAAAGTATTATATTTAAATCATAAAGTTTTGTCAAAATAAAAAAAATAAAAAAAACTTGATTTTAAAATTGTTTATTAATATAATTATATAAAGACAATAATCGATAATCTTCAGGAGTGTGATTTTATGATAGATTTACAGCCGAATTTTGAACAATTAATCAAGACAACGCCGGTTAATAACTCTAAAATATCTTCTATTCCGGGTAAATCCGAAGGATTGCAGCTTGTTGACAGTTTCGCTTCAATTTTAAAATCACAACTTGTTGACACAAATGATGCTCAAATATATGCCGATGAAATGAATAAAAAACTTGTTCTTGGAGAAGTGTCTAATGTTCACGATGTTATGATAGCAGGCCAAAAAGCTACAATGGCTCTTGAATTTACATTGCAGCTCAGAAATCTTTTAATGAACGCTTATAATCAACTTACAATGCTGAGATAAAAAAAATAAAAAAAATATTGTTTTTTTTTTATTTTTTTGTATTATCTGATTCTTGTTAATTTTAATTAACGCTTTTTTATATTCCGATGTAGCTCAGCCGGTAGAGCAAGTGGCTGTTAACCACTGGGCCGGGGGTTCGAGTCCCTCCATCGGAGCCATTTCAGACACTATGCGGAATTGAGTTAACTCAGTTAACTTGATTCCGCTTTTTTTATTTTTAGGGTCATTTAACTGTAGTTGTATTTTGAACTGTTCCGGCAGCCGCGACCA
>JAGOBX010000551.1 GCA_017999075.1 Candidatus Babelota bacterium
TGTTTATATACTGTCTGCTGAAAAAATAAAAAGCATTAATTTTAACGGTTCTGCCAAAGAAATAATTGAATTGATAGCGCAGGAACACAACCTGAATGTAGTGTTTGATTTTTCTGCCATAATGGACAATAACGATAAAATAATGATAAATCTTAATGATATAGAACCGATAGATATAATAAAAGAAGCAAGTAAAAATGCGGGGTTTGAGCTCAAAGATCAAGGTTATCTCATAAAGATCTATTCTAAAAAAACAGGGAATGAAAAAAATACGAATGATAGAATGTATGAAAAAAAAATAAAATTATTTAAACTTAATTATGTGGATGCAAGTTCGTTAAAAAAAATTATTGATTCGCTGTTTTCCATTAATGATATAAAAACTGAAATTCTTCATTACGAACCTGATAAAATAGAAAATACCGGAGGGACCAACACAGGAACGTCTTCGTCAGGAGGAATAGAACAAACATTGGGTTCAATAAGCAGATTGAACAAACCTTCTAATTTATTATTAGTTAAAGCTCCAGGCAATATTATGGATGAGATAGAATTGCTGGTATCTGAGTCGGACAAAAAACCAAAACAGGTTTTAATAAAAGTTATTATAGCAGAAATTTCAGATGACTTATCAAAAGAATTAGGTATAAAATGGGATTTGTCGTCAAATCTTAATTTCAAGGAACAGCGCATAGGAGGAGAAGAATTATTAACTGCTTCATCAGAATATAATTGGGGAAAAATAGCAAAATATGAAATCACTGCACTTATGAAAGCAATATCAAACGATAAAAAAAGTAAAATTCTTTCAAGGCCATGGGTATTGACTTTAAATAATGAACTTGCCCAGATTAAAGTTACAGACAAACTTCCGTATGTAAGTTCTTACACTCAATCAGGAGTGGGAGTGGATATCGTATTGAAACCTGAAATTAAAGTGGAAGAATTCGGCATAAAACTTGCCGTTCTGCCGAGAATATCTTCATCAGAAAATATAATGCTTGATATTTATCCGTCTGTAACGGATTTTATACGTTTTGAAACATTCGGAACTGGAAATACTCAGACAAAAGTTCCTTTTGTATCTGTGCGTGAATCTTACACAAAATTGGTTGTTCAAAACGATGATATAATAGTTATAGGAGGATTACTTACAGATAAAAAAGTGGACAGTAACGATAAAATCCCATTTCTTAATAAGATACCTGTTTTAGGGAAATTATTTAATCATAGCTCGACTACAAATGAATCTTCAGAATTAATTATGTTTATCAGCGCGCATATATTATCAGATGATCTTTCGTCGGATTCAGCAGTAACTGAATTAAAAGAAAAACTTCCTCCGCAGGTAAAGGAATTTGAAAAATGAAAATCACCAAAAAACGTCTGGGAGACATGCTTATAGAGTCGAATCTGTTAACTGAAGAACAATTACGAAAAGCATTGTTGGCTCAGAAATTGACTAATGAAAGGCTGGGAAATGTTTTAAAACAGCTGGGATTTATAACCGAAGAAACTCTTATAAATTTTTTAAGTAAACAATTATCAATACCTATAGTTAATTTAAACAAGATTTCTCTGCAAAAAAAATTGGCCAATCTTATAAGCCGAAAATATTCGGATGAAAATAAATTATTGCCGATAAATCTTGAAAATGGAATGCTTACTGTGGTTATGGCTGACCCGCTTAATGTGTTTGTTGTTGATCAGCTTCAGGGAATGACAAAATGCGAGATTGAAGTTGGTATTGCTCCTGAAACACAGATAATGAGTTCAATAAATAAATTGTATGATTCTGAAGATTCTTCTAAAAATTTATTAGAAGATCTTGATTTCACGACCCTTCTTGAAAATGGAAATACGAATGTGGTTTCATCTGACGATTCTCCAATAGTAAAACTTGTTACCAATATGATAACAGAAGCATTCAGAAAAGGTGCAAGCGATGTTCATTTTGATCCTCAGAAAAACGGGTTAGCCGTGCGTATCAGGTTAGACGGTATAATGATGGATTTGTCATTTTTGCAAAATAATCTGAAACCGCTTATTTCTTCGAGACTGAAAATTATGGGGAATCTTGATATAGCGGAAAAGAGAATTCCGCAAGATGGAAGAATCTCGATTAATCTTGATGGAAAAGAAATTGATCTGCGCATTTCATCATTGCCCACAATATACGGTGAAAAAATAGTATTGAGAATTTTAGACAAAAGTTCGTTGTTTGGCGGGATAAGCGAACTTGGTTTTTCAGAACTTAATTTATCAAGGTATAAAGAAATTATAAACAGGCCGCAGGGGATTATTCTTGTAGTGGGGCCTACAGGAAGCGGTAAAACAACGACTCTTTATGCTTCTCTTCAAGAACTTAATAACGGACTTAAAAATATTATAACAATTGAGGATCCTGTTGAATACGAGCTTAGAAACACTAATCAGGTGCCGGTTAACAATAAGGCAGGATTAACATTTGCAAACGGACTTCGTTCAATATTAAGGCAGGATCCGGATATTATAATGCTTGGAGAAATAAGAGATCAGGAAACTGCCAGGATGGCTATTCAGGCATCATTGACAGGACACCTTGTTTTCAGTACACTCCACACTCTCAATGCTGCAAGTTCCTTCAACCGTTTGATTAATATGGAGATTGAACCTTATTTAATTGCTACCTCAGTAGAATGTGTGATAGCGCAAAGGCTGGTTAGAAAAATATGCGTCAATTGTAAACGTCCTGTTGAAATAACTCCTGAGACAATCCGTA
>JAGOBX010000552.1 GCA_017999075.1 Candidatus Babelota bacterium
AGTTCAGTAATAAGTTCGGCATTTGAAGAATCAGGATTTATTTTAATTTTTTCAAGATATTTTTCTTTTATCAATGATTTATTATTGTCATCAATATTAAGAAGTTTTGATTCACTGAATATATTTCGTTTTATTGATTCAGGCGTTATATTATTCTTTTTATTATATTCTAATTGTTTTTTTCGGCGCCGGTGAGTTTCAGAAATGGCGTTTTTCATTGATTTAGTTATAGTATTCGCATACATAATTACTCTACCGTTGATGTTTCTTGAAGCTCTCCCTGAAACCTGAATTAGAGAACGTTCGCTTCTTAAAAAACCTTCTTTGTCAGCATCAAGTATTGCGACCAGTGATACTTCAGGCAAATCAAGACCTTCTCTTAAAAGGTTTATTCCAACTAAAACATCGAATTCTCCTTTTCTTAATGAATGCAGGATTTTAATTCTATCCAATGTTTCTATTTTTGAATGAAGATATTGAACTTTTATATTTAATTTTTTAAGATACTCAGTAAGTTGTTCTGCCATTTTTATAGTTAATGTGGTAACAAGAACACGTTCATTCCTAATAACCGTTTCATTAATTTCTCCAACCACATCATCAACTTGATTTTTTGCCGGTTTAACTATAATTTCAGGATCAACCAAACCTGTCGGCCTTATGATTTGTTCTACTATTATAGAAGATTTTTCAAGTTCATAATCTGCAGGAGTTGCGGAAACGTATAGAGTATAATTAATTTTATTCAAAAATTCTTCAAATTTTAAAGGGCGATTGTCAAGAGCCGAAGGAAGCCTGAACCCAAAATCGACAAGCGTTTTTTTTCTTGAGTAATCACCGTTATACATTGCCCGTAATTGAGGAATTGTCGCATGAGATTCGTCTATTATGGTTAAAAAATCTTTTGGGAAATAATCAAATAAAGTATATGGCGTTGAACCTGCTGTTCTGCCTGAAAGATGCCTTGAATAATTTTCTATGCCGCTGCAGTAATTCATTTCTGTAAGCATTTCAATATCGTATTCTGTACGCTGCTGCAATCTTTGAGCTTCGAGAACTCTATTGTGCTTATAAAAAAAATCAAGTCTTTCTGAAAGTTCAACACGTATAGATTCCAGAGCAGAATCAAGCTTTTCAGGAGTAGTCATGAAATGTTTTGCCGGAAATATAAATTCTTCAGTCATTATTCGTTCAACATTTTTTGTCACAGGATTTATTTCTTCTATTTTTTCTATCATATCTCCCCAGAACTGAATTCTGATACACGTTTTTTTATAAGCTAAATATATTTCAATTATATCTCCGGCAACTCTGAAAGTACCTCTGTCCGATGATAAATCATTACGAGAATATTGCATATTTACAAGTTTTGAAAACATTATTTTTCTGTTAATCTCAGTATTTGTTTTTAAATGCAAAACATAATATTCGTAATCTATAGGTGAACCCAATCCGTATATGCATGAAACTGAAGCAATAATTATAACATCTTTTCTTGAAAGAAGAGATGAGGTTGCAGCAAGGCGCATCCTGTCAATTTCTTCATTTATATCCGAATCTTTTTCTATGAACGTATCCGTAGAAGGAATATAAGCTTCAGGCTGGTAGTAATCATAAAATGAAACAAAATATTCTACGGCATTATCAGGAAAAAATTGCCTGAATTCATCATAAAGCTGAGCTGCTAAAGTTTTATTGTGAGAGATGACAAGAGTTGGTTTATTTATCTCAGAAATTATATTAGCCATTGTAAATGTTTTTCCGCTTCCAGTAACTCCAAGCAGAACATTTTCTTTATTGTCAGCTAAAATACTTTTAGAAATTTTTTTTATAGCCTGAGGTTGATCACCGGCAGGTTTATAATCTGATACGAGTTTAAACATGTTTTTTAATTAAATACAATTATATAGATGTTTTTAAATTATTAAAAATATAACATTATCCTGGTTAAAAAAAAATTTGCTATCAATATTACCATAAAAGAAACAACTACCGTAACAGTGGTTGATTTCCCCACTTCTTCAGAACCGCCTGTAGTTCTTATCCCGAAATAACAGCTTATCAATGATATTAATAACCCGAAAATAAAAGCTTTTAAAAGATTTGATATTATGTCTATGTTATCGACAAAACTTACAAATGAATCAAGAAAATTTTCAAATCCGACATTATAATATATATTTGAAATAAAAGCTCCGCCTAAAAAACCGACAAAATCTGTATAAATAACCAGAATAAGCGTTGAAATAGTACAGCCTATAAACCGCGGCATGATAAGATAATTATTAACATCAATTCCCATAATATGAATAGCGTCAATTTCTTCAGATACTTTCATTGACCCGAGTTCCGCGGTTATTGATGAACCTACTTTTCCGGCAATTAATACAGCAGCCTGAACAGGAGCTAATTCTTTCAGCAAAGATAATCCTACTATGGCTCCGAGAAGGTTTGTAAGATTGAATTTGCTTAATTGATAACCGGTCTGCAGAGCTAAAACCACTCCTATAAAAAAAGACATAACTATAGTTATTATAGTCGATTCCACTCCCATCCTGATAATATTGTTTTTTATTAAAACACTTCTTTTCTTGAAATTATACATTGATTTCATTATATCTTTGAACATTATTATAATGTCGCCAAATATAAATATAAATTTATATATTTTTCCGCGTTTATCAATTGCATTCATAAGCTTTTTCTTATATACATCTCCTATCCCAAGAGAACAGAGAGGATGTCTTATTCATTCT
>JAGOBX010000053.1 GCA_017999075.1 Candidatus Babelota bacterium
CCAATATGTAGCAAGCCCTGTTTCAAGCGTTTTTTTCCATGATTCCTCATTCATAAAAGCAACCATTAAAACTTCTCCTGTTTTATAGTCCTGAGCAACCGCAGGAAGCAATCCTCCATCAATTTTGCTGAAATCCAGTTTTACCATAATATTCAACCCCTAAATCCGATTATCCCGTAAAATTTATTTTATTACAAAAAATAAATAATAATAATTTTATTTATTAAGTCAATAAAATTTTTAAAAATTGTTTGACAAAAATAAAAAAAAAATTATAAAATTAAAGTTTAAATTTTGTGGAGAGTAAAATAATATGAAAATTGTAATAGCGTCAGATCATGGCGGGTTTGAATTAAAAGAAAAATTAAAGTTATATCTATTATCAAAAGGTTATGAAGTTCGAGATATCGGAACATATTCGGAATCTTCTGTTGACTATCCAGATTATGGATTTAAAGCAGGAGAAATAGTTGCTTCAGGCCAGGCAGAAAGAGGGATAGTTATTTGCGGGTCCGGAATAGGCATATCTATTGCCGCAAATAAAGTAAAAGGAATACGGGCTGCTTTATGTCATTCTGCTGAATATGCAAAATTATCGCGTGAACATAACAACGCCAATGTGCTTGCGTTAGGCGGAAGATTTCTAAGTTATGAGGAAGCTAATGAAATTGTAGAAGTATGGCTTAATACCGAATTTTCAGGAGGAAGACATCAAAAACGAGTTGATAAATTAACGGAGTGTAATATAAATGGAAACAAATAGACCTGATTGGAATGATTATTTTATGGAAATAGCCAGACTGGTAGGAACCCGATCAACTTGTATAAGGAGGAAAGTTGGAGCAATTATTGTCAAAGATAAAAGAATACTTGCCACAGGATATAATGGAGTACCAAAAGGAATAGAACATTGTACAGAACAATCATGTATAAGAAATATAAATAATATTCCATCAGGTCAGAGGCACGAGCTTTGTATGGGGCTGCATGCAGAGCAGAACGCTATAATACAGGCCGCTGTTTATGGAGTTTCTATATCGGAGTCTGAAATTTACTGTACATTTCAGCCGTGCATTGTATGCGCTAAAATGATAATAAATGCAGGAATAAAAAAAATTGTATTTGAAGGAAGCTATCCTGATGAGTTATCATTGAAGCTTTTAAATGAATCAAAAATTGAATTAGTAAAATATTCTAAAAAATGCATTTCAGAATAAGGAGCGTATATTTGTGTTATGGAAGATGAATTTATAATTAAATGTCCCTGCTGCAGCGCTGACTTGACTATTGATAAACAAACAGGCAGAATTCTTAAACATGAGTCTGTCAGTCAGCAGAAATCAAAAATGTCTTTTGATGAACTCATGAAAGAACAGCAGGATAAAAAAAAACAGCTTAACTCAAAATTCGATATGCTGTTTGATCAGGAAAAAAATAAAAAAGAATTAATGGAAAAAGAATTTGAAAAAGCTAAATCAAAATTTGACAGTAAAAATTTAAAGATATAAAACAAAATTCATATGTTAATTTCAATAATAGCTGTTAATTGGAACGGAGAAAAAATATTAGAAAAATTTATTGAAAATCTTATTTCTATAAATTACGCAGATAAAGAAATAATAATTGTTGATAATGGTTCTTGCGACAATTCTGTAGAAATTTTAAAGAAATATAAACAAATAAAATATTATGTCCTTAAAAAAAATTTGGGGTTTGCAGGAGGAAACAATTTCGGTATAAGGCAGAGCTCCGGAGATTATCTGATGCTTGTAAATACAGACGTTATATGCCCGCCTGATATTTTAATCGGATTCAGCGAATATTATAATAAATTACCGGAATCAGTTGCAGAAAAAAAAGGAGCGTTTATGCCTGTGATTCTGTTAGCTGATGGAAAAATTAATAGTCTTGGGAGTTATTTGTATAAAGATTTTCATCCGTATAATATAGGGTTTAATGAAGAACACACAAAAATTGATGAGTTTTTAAAGTTACGGAAACCAACAGGGTTTTACGGCGCATGTGTTTTTATAAATAAAAAAATGATAGAAGATATAGGTTTTTTTAATGAAGAATATTTTTTATATCACGAAGAAACCGATCTTGCCATAAGAGGATTATGTAAAGGATGGCAATATGACATTATACGGAATATACAGATTGAACATCTCCATTCATATTCTTCGGTAGAATTATCGTTTAAAAAAATTTTTTACAGCGAACGGAACAGATTATTTAATTTGATTAAATACGGGCTGTTATCTGAAATTTTAACATCTCCATATTATACTTTAACAAGATATTTCAAAACATTGTTTAATAAAAAACTGCTGCATTCAAAAAAAACTCAAACTTCTGTTTTTTCAAAATTTGTTATCCCTGCTGCAATAATGTCAGCTTATGCAGCACTAATATTTTATATTGATTCTTTATTTTATTTCAGATATAAAAATAAAATTAAAAACAGAGATTTTTTGGTCACTTTTAAAAATGTTATTTAAATTTACAGTCAAGTATGAGTCAATTATACGAATATATTAATTACAATGATTTATTTTTTTCCGAAAATGCCGCAGAATTGGAAACTATAAAAAAACTTTTTGATAAGAAACATATTGTTTACAAAGTAAAATTTGATGATATTTCAGGACAAATACTTAATATTTTGTTCTCCCGCAATTTTATAATCAGCGTGAATGAAAAACAAATTGATGATGCAACAGAAATTATAAAAAAAAATATAAATGATTATTCGAAAAAAATATTTTTTTCCTCTGATATATTGAATATCCCTGTTTCTGTAAATCCTGAGCGCTTCAGCGGATTGGAAAAAACTTCTTTAAAAAATAATTGCAGCCGGCGTTCTTTTTTTATAATAAAAATTTTTATTTTAATAGTTTCTATATTATTATTAAACGGAACCAAAAAAATTTTTAATAATTATTTCCTGCAGCATTTGGAAAAAAACAATTTTAATAAAGAAAAAAATATAATTCACTCTAAAATTTTTGAATCGAAAGATAATGACGAACTTATTTCTGATAAATGTGCAGATAATGTTATATCAGAAGAATCAGCTGAACCTTATGAAAAAATAACCAAACCATTAAAATCTTCTCAAAAATCAGAAAAAATAATTTACAGAAATCCTGATGACAGCCTGATTTTAAAACCGGAAATTCCGGCAGGTCGAAATATTGATTTTAAAAAAAAAATTCAGAAAGAAAATTTCAAGAAAAAAACCGGCATACCCTCTCAAAAGCTTGATTATGTTAATGTAACTTTTAATATCGATAAATTAAACATTGATGAAAAATTCGGACTCGAACGCAACGCATTTTTTTATTACAAATCCGGAATGTATAAAGATGCTCTTGATTTGTTTAAAAAGCTTGAATCTGTTAACCCTGAAAAACTTGAGTATAAATATTTCACTGTAAAATGTTATATTGAATTGAAAATGTATGAAGATGCTTTAAAATTACTTAATGAAACAAAAATTTCTAATATAAAAAACAAAGAGATAGAAAATCTTTTCAAATATGTTCCTGCTGTAAAAAAATAAATTTTTCCCCCCATCTAAAAAAATTTAAAAATATTTGACAAATCAGACAAATGCAAATATTGTGTAGCTTCATTTATAAAATTGATTTTACCTGTTTTTGACTAGTGTGGGAGGTATATTTTGATAATGTATATTAATAGTTGTTTTCTGTTTTTATTTTATATATGTTTTTTTATATTCACAGTGTTTTTTAATAAATCAGAATTATATGCGCAGCAGGTTAAACTGGAAGATGTGATAGTTAAAGGATATCCTGTCAGGGATTCTGTCATTAAAGATTTTTCATTAAATAAAATTACAATCGGAAAAAAGGAAATAAGCAAAACTCATTATTTCGATGTTACGGATGTTTTAAAACAGCTTACAGGTTTAAACATAGTGAGCGAAGGAACTTTTGGAAACCGGCGAGTCGGCGATGGAAGAATTAAAATCAGAGGCAATAATGCCAAGCTGCTTATTGATGGAAGACCTGTCAGCATGGAAGTATTTAACTGCATTGTTGGAAATGTAATGACTCTGAATAATGTAGAAAAAATCGAAGTGATAAAAGGTGGAGAATCAGTTCTTTACGGGAGTGACGGAATCGGCGGGATTATAAACATAATAACTGAAATGCCTGAAAAATATAAAACTGCCGTAACCGCAAATTTCGGCAGTTTCACTTCAAAATCATTCTATCTTTCAACCCAAAACAAAATTGAAAATTTTTATTATTCTGCGGGATACGATTTAAAGCGGACTGATGGAGATATTGTAAATACAAGATTGAAATCAAACGATTATTTTCTGAAAACCGGATATGAATTTTCAAAACATTTTACAGCTGAAATTTCAGGGAAATATTATGATGGAGATTTTGATGATCCTTATGAACTGGTTGACTGGGATATTGATAGAAAAGGATTAAATATTAATATACGCGGCGATATCAGTAAAAATAATTATTATTCCGTTCAATACGGATTAAAAAGGGGAGAACATAAAAGTTATTATTTATCCGGAGGAAATTTGAAATTTCATTCCAGAGATTTTCTTGATGAATTCAGATCATATCAAAACATCAATTTTTCAAGGACAAAAATAATATATGGTTTTGATTACAGGAATTATGGTGGACAAATTTTAAATCAGGTGTGGGCACATTCCGAAAAAAAATCTGCTGATGAATATGCCCCGTATTTTTCTGTAAACCAGAAAATAAAAAATATGTTCGATTTGACTGCAGGATTGAGATATAATCATAACAGTTTATACCACGGAATATATTTGCCGAAATTCGGACTCGTAAAGAACATTCACAATAAATGGAAATTTGGAATATCCGCTAACAAATCTTTTCGAACACCGTCATCATTACAGGCGCAGATTAATAAATTTGCAGGCAATTCTGAGTTGAATCCCGAACAGTCATGGACATACGAATTAAATACGGGTTTTAAAAAGGAAAATCTTATTAGTATTGACTTTTCTATTTTTAAAATAGAAGGGAAAGATAGAATTATTAATCAGAGCGGTAAATTCAGAAATATTGATAAATATAAACATTATGGTATGGAAATGGAATTTACAAAACAAATAATTTCAGAGATATCAGGAACAGCAGGATATAGTTATATTTACACCGGAAAAGACACTATAAATCAATTCCGTAATAAAATAAATTTTTTAGTAGAATATAAAAAAGAAAAATTTAATGCTGTTTTAAACGGTATATATGTAAACAAATTGTACGCTGGTTCTGATAAAACTTTAAGATTGCCTGATTATACAAAAATAGATTTGAAATGCAAATATGAATATAATTCTGCGCTTAATTTTGTGGTTGAACTTGATAATATACTGAATAAAAAATATTCTATGAGTTATGACGACGGAGTTTATACAGGTTCATCTAAACCTATATGGAGTCCAGGATTCGGAATATTTGCAGGAATAGAAACTGTATTTTGAAGATTTTCTAAACTTATGAAAAAAAGCCGAGAATTAATAATTATTTCTATAACTATAGTGCTTGGAATACTGCTTCCTTTTGCATTTCATTTCATAAAAGCCGGAGGAATTATTTTTTTACCTATGTATTATCCTATAATAATATCAGGTTTTTTGATTAGTCCAGGGTCTGCACTAATAGCTGGTTTTTTAACGCCATTAATATCTGCTGTTTTAACAGGTATGCCTCCGTTAAATCCTCCTATAGCTTTACAGATGTCTATTGAACTTTTAATTCTTGGTTTTACAACATCATTTTTATTTAATAAATTTAAATTCAATTATTACATTGTATCAATTTTCTCTATTTTATTAAACCGCGTTGTATTTATTTTAATGGGTTTCATTATGTCAGAAATTTATGATTTGCCCTTTAAATCAAAAATAATATCAGAATTAACAGTCTCATTACCCGGTATTTTTATAATGATATTTATTCTGCCTGTTTTAGTGAAAATTATAAAAACAAAATTAATTAGAATTGAATCAATATATGAATGAAAAAAGGAAATATTTCAATTCTCTTGCGGAAAAATGGGACAAAATTATGCCTGTTTTTTCGGATGAAAAATTCAGAATGCACTTATCTGAATTAAAAATTTCATGCGATGACAGAATTCTTGACATAGGAGCAGGAACAGGAATTCTTCGCCGGCATTTAATAAATCAAGGCGTTAAATTTAAAAATATAGTTGCTATAGATATTGCCGAACAAATGCTTAAAAATTATAGAATGAAATTTTCAGAACATATGAATTTGGTTTGTTCTGATGCCCATTATATTTCTCTGCACAACTGTTCATTTGATAAAATAATTTGTTTTTCTGCTTTCCCCCATTTTAAAGATAAAAAAAAAGTTCTTGAAGAATTCCGCAGATTATTGAAAAAAGAAGGGAAAATACTGATTTTACATTTTGATTCAAGTTCGGATTTAAATTCTATGCACGGGAAATACGGTACAGTTGTAGAAAAAGATTTGCTCCCCGATATTAATGAATTAAAAAAAATAATTTGTGATATGGGCTTTATTCAAATACGGTTAACAGAAAAAAAAGGATTATATTTTGCATTGTTTCAAAAAAAATAATAATATCATATATTTAAATTTTTTTATTTTAATCGTTTTTCTTATTATCGGAGCAGTATTGCCTCTAAAATTTTTATATATTTTTTTTATTTCTTTATTATGTTTTCTTATCATATATAAAATTGATTTTATAAAATTTTTAAGGAATCAAAAATTTATTTTATTGATCTTTTTTTTGAATTTGCCGCTGCTTCTGTATTTTTATTTAGAAAAAATTCTTTTTGAAACCGGAACTGATTTTGTTTCTCAAATAAAAATAATAACAAATTTAAGTTTAAGGACTTCGGCAGCTTTTTTAGCGATCAATTTTTATAAAAAAATAAATAGTTTCAGCGATACGTTAAAAATATTATTAAAAATAAAAATACCCTTAAAACTGATTTTAATAATAATTATTTCTATTAAATTGATGATAATGTTTAAAATAGAACTGAATAATTTCTTACGCAATTTTAAATTGAAAGTTAATGACCATAAATTAAAATATTTTTTTATAATGGTTCGTAAAATACTTATTCATTTTTATACGCAGGCAGAAAAATATTCGTGTTATCTGTCGTTAAAAAATTTAAATAATAAACCTGAATATTTAAAAATAATTTTTAAATGAAAAAATATGCTTGAAATAAAATCTCTTTACTTTTCTTATGATAAACCTGAAAACGGGTATGTTTTGAAAAATATTGATTTTGCTATTGATAAAGAAGATTCGCTTGCTTTGATAGGTGCAAACGGCAGCGGAAAAACAACATTGTTTTTGATGTTAACCGGGTTGTATAAGTTTAAAGGCGATATAATAATAGATAAATTGAATTTAAAAAAATACGATGAAAAAGTTTTAAGAAAAAAAATAGGAATAATTTTTCAGAATGCCGATGAGCAGTTGTTTATGCCTACTGTATATGACGAATTAAAATTGTCATTAGCTCAACATTACGGTTTTTTAGATGAATCTAAAATAGATTATTATTTAAAATGTTTTAATATAGAATCTTTAAAATTCAGAAAAATCGAAAATTTGTCGGCTGGCGAGAAAAAAAAAGTTGCGTTAGTTTCGATATTAATTTATTCACCTGATATTTTACTTCTTGACGAACCGACTGCATTCCTTGATTTAAAAGGATGCAGTGAATTGATCCGCATAATAAATGAACAAAAAATTACTAAAATAATTTCAACGCACAATTATTTTTTTGCCAAGGAATGCTGCAATAAGGCGCTGCTTTTGAAAAAAGGAGAAATTTGCGCTTTTGACGAATTGGATAAAATAATAAGCGATAAAGAATTGCTTAGTAAGGCTGAAATAATATAATACAAAAATAGAATTGTTTTTTTTGAAATATTTTTTATCATTATCAAGTATATTCATTTTTATTTATTTTTTCAGGGAGCAATAATTATGATTAAACATTTTATAATAATTATATTTTTCTTTTTCATGTTTTACAATTTAGGGTTCGGCATTGTTGCCGTTTCAAGTGAAGAGCAGCCGGCGTTAGAAGAACCTAAAATAGTTTATTCATTTAATAACGAGGAAGAAATTAAAGAATTTGCCCAGTTCGCCCAGTTTAAATTTACTGTTATAAATAAAATTTCAGTTCTTGAAAATTATATAAATCTTGAAAAAAATAATCTTGATGAGATAAACGGACAGCTGCTCCTGAAATATAAAATTGATCCATCTAAAAATTATTCGCTTGATACTAAAGAAAAAAAAATTTTTGAAACTGAAACAGATTCCGTTCCTGAAATTCAGAAAAAGGAACCTTCCAGCAAACTGATTTACAATTTTGTTTCAGATGATGACATCAAAAATTTTGTAGCTATGATACAAATAAAACAATCAGTTTTAAACAGAATAACTGTTTTACAGGATTATTTATTATCCGAAAAAAATAATATTGACCGAATCAACGGCCAACTTATTTTAAAATATAAGATTGACCCTTCTAAAAATTATTCACTTGATCCTGATAAAAAAATAATTGTTGAAACAAAATAATCCTCTTGTATAAAAATTACAGAAAAGCAGCAATTTTTCAAAATTATATTTAATTTTTCCTGATTAAATATAATTTTAATCAATTTGAATTTTTTATTTTTAATACAGGAATCACTCCGGTATTATTTTTATTATACAAATCTATATATGAATATCTGAGTATAGGCAATACAAGCAATGTAACCGGATTGTTTTTGTATTTTAAAGTCGAACTTAATTTTTCAGTATCATAAATAAAATTTCTGCCATACGGAAGATTTAAAATTCCTAACATATAGTAATTTCCGTTTTCCTGATAATATATCGCGCATATTTTATTGCATTTTTCTGCGCCTGTAATTCCAAGAGACATAATAACTTTTTTTAAAAATGAAAGATCAAATGAAGTAAAAATTTCATAACCATTATTGGTCAAGTTAATAAAATTTTTTTGATTAATTAAATAATCTTTAAGATAATAAAGCATTAAATCATATGATATTCCAGCATCTAAATCATTAAGATACCCTTCATTTTGCACAAAATTAATATTTTTGACGTTAGGTTCAGGATTTTCAGATTGCCCAATATTGAATTCGTCCGGAAAATATTTTTTGACAAAATTTACAATACTTAAATATTTTTCTTTCATCAAATCAAATTTGAAATTATTTGACTGAACATGAAAATTAATGTTAGCTAAACAGTAAAGAAGTTCAGCATCACTGAGTTGAGTTATAGTTTTATTAAATAAAAAATATGCTATTGATTCCAATCCATAGATACTTTCGGAAAATTTTAAATAATTTATTATTAGTTCTTTGAAATCAAGATCACCCAAATTTTTTCTAAGTTTCGAAATCAGCATTCGTGACTTGAGCGAATCATCAAAAAAATAAATTTCTTTTAAAATATAATTTTTATAAACGTCTTCAGTTGAAATATTTTTAATGCTGTTCTCTTTATAAAATTCCGGCAAAAATGTTATAAGGTATTCTTTGTTGAAAAGCAAAGACCATATTTTTTCTTTAACTTCAGACGGGTTTGTGTAAAACCTGAATTGTTTATCAAATAAATAATACAGCGGTTTTTGGTCAACGTCATAAATAACAGAAGTTTTGGAAATTTTGAATTTTTCAATTTTTGTTTTATCGGGCATAGAAAAATAATCAACAAGAATAGAATAATAAACCGCAATCAAAACCAATATTACAAAAATCGAATAGGTAATAATTTTTAAAAATTTATATAAAAAAATCATAATTGTATTATTTCAGGAAGTTTGTCTCCGCTTACTCTCGGAGAAATAGTATCGTTTAACTGAATACTTATAAGTTCAATAATTTTATTTTTTGTCATAACTAATAACCCTGAATTTTCAGAAAAACCTGCCACTTCGCCGGGCATTATTTGACTTCCACAACTTATATCGTTTCTGACTGCTGTTTCCCATAGTATAATGGTTTTTGAGTTTATCGTAAAAAAAGCGGGATAATAAAAATTTCCTGCTCTAACTATAAGATGTATGTCTTCTGCAGTCATGGATTCAAAATTAATTTCACTGAAAGAACTTTTATATGCCGGATAATATTGCCTTTTTGACAAATCCTGTTTAACAGGATTGATTCTTCCTGCTGATATTTCGTTCAGAGTGGATTTTAAAAGTTCAGGACCGTAATAATTCATAATTTTAAAATTCAGCGAACTGCCTGTGTCAAAAGGTTCTATATTTATTTTAACTTTTGAAATAATGTTGCCTGCATCAAATTTATCGGTAAGCAGATGAATTGTGACTCCTGAAAATTTGGCGTTATTTCTTATTGACCATATTACAGGAGACGGTCCGGCAAATTCAGGAAGCAGGGCAGGGTGAATGTTAATTGCAGTTTTAAAAATATTAATTATTTCATTGGATATTTTTTTATCATAAGTGCAAACAACAAGAGTATCAGCGCCAGAATTTTTTAACTTTGAAATTAATTTCATATCATTATTCAAATCATCCGTAGTATAACACTGCAAATTATTTTTGAGACATGTATCGGCAATATAATTGTATTTTATATATTCTGAGAAAGTTTGTTTTCTTATATTTTCCATAACAGAAAGTTCTGAATTCAATAATTTGTTATCAGGCGATGATTCGGTTATTACAATAGAAATGTCAAATTTAGAACTTATAAGTTTTGACAAACAAACAGAACCTAATCCGATCATTCCTATAAAAACAATTTTCATGACTGAAGTCCGTTTAAGGCTGATGCAATATCAAAATTACTCATAATTGATTCGCCTATGAGAAATCCGTTATATCCTAATTTATGCAATTTTTTTATGTCTTCCGAATTTTTTATTCCGCTTTCGCTGATATAATATGCGTCAAGAGATTTTTGGTTAATGATGTTTTCACTTACGGAAAGACTGACTTCAAATGTATCAAGGTTTCTGTTGTTGACTCCTATAATTTCAGGCTTGTATTTTACCGCCATTTTATATTCTGTTAAATCGTGTATTTCTGTTATTATTTCAAGATTTAAAGATTTTCCAAGAGCATAAAGGTCTGCATATTCTTTTTCTGTCAGTATTGAAACTATCAAAAGCATAATATCAGCGCCTGATTCCAAAGTTTCAAAAACCTGTTTTTCGGAAAAAATAAAGTCTTTGCGCAATATAGGTTTTAATCCGTTTGCATAAGCATATTTTATATAATCAATGCTTCCTAAAAAAAAAGTTTCTTCAGTCAGAATCGAAATTGCGTCCACCAAATTATTATCTTCATATATTCTGAAAATAGAATGGAAATCAAAATTTTCCCGTATTATTCCTCGTGACGGTGAAGCTTTTTTTATCTCAGCTATCAAAACAGGTTGTTTTTTTGTTTTTAGAATATTTAGCAGGCTTTTTGGAGTTTTTTTTATTTTCGGATTTCCTGAAAGTATAATTGAATTTATCTGTTTTTGTTTTGATTCAATGATATTCTTTAAAAATTTTTTCATAATTTATAAATTCTATAATATTTTTTATGATAGTCAAATATAATAATTGAAAATATATTTAATTCAAAAATTACGGAAAGATATTGTACTTTTAAATAATTAGTTTACAGCATAAACTTATTATATTAACACTATTTTTATTGATTATCCATTAACCATTTGTAAACTAATTATTTAAAAGCAGAGTGTTATATTGAAAAAGGATAATGCATTTTTAATCAGCGTATATTATAATAATTATGTTATAATTTTATAAAATATTACAAAATCAGCAGGGATTTTTTTAAATATACAATGCAAAAGATAATACTATATTTTTTCCTTTTATTATTTTTTGATTACGGAATATTGTTTGCCGGCAATCAGAATAAAATTATAGTATTTTACAACAGTGAATGTGATAATTGTATTATTGTCAAAGAAACTGTTCTTGTGCCACTTTTAAAAAAAGAAAATCTAAATTATGAAATATTAGATATAACTTTTGCCGATACTTATATGCTGTTTACTGAAATAGAAAAAATAACCGGAGATACTCAAAATTTTGAAACTCCAATAGTTTTATTTAATAATAAACTTTTTTCAGGAAAAGACGAAATTTTAAATGATTTTACTGATGAAATAGAATATTGCCGCAAAAACAAAATAGATGGTTTTTATAAAAAAAAAATTACCGAAATAATTGAACACAAAAATAATATAATAAAAAAAAGATTTGATATCCCGTATTTTTTTAAAAAAGGATGTTCCGAATGTTCAAGAATAGAAAAAGATCTGCAGTTAATAAAATCGTCCAATCCCCTGATAAATATTATAAAGTTTAATATAACTGATAGTTATTCTACTGTGTTATATGAATCTTTATGTGAAAAGTTCGGAGTCAACCGTGAAAACAGACTTATAGTTCCAGCAGTATT
>JAGOBX010000553.1 GCA_017999075.1 Candidatus Babelota bacterium
GATTATTGGTTGCGTTCAAATCCAGAATGATTTTTTTGCTTATATGCAAAATATCTTGTCCACGTTCTTTTAAACAAGGCAAGTAAATGTTTCCTATATTTATACGATAAAATAATTCACTCCTGAAATTACCAGCGGCAATTTCTTTGGTTAAATCCTTGCTTGTGGCTGTTATTAATCTAAAATCAGATTTTTCCAACGAATTTGAACCTAATGGATAAAATTTTTTTTCTTCGATTACCTTTAACAGTTTCACTTGATTTGGGATACTCAAATCACCGATTTCATCTATAAATAATGTTCCGCCATCAGCACTTTTACAAAGACCTTGCTTATTGTCGTTCGCACCTGTAAAAGCGCCTTTTATATAACCGAACAATTCACTTTCAAAAAGATTATCAGGAATTGCATTGATATTGATTGAAACAAAATTTTTATTTTTTCTTGAACTTGTTTTGTGTATTGCTTCGGCTAATAATGTTTTACCTGTCCCAGATGCGCCTGAAATAAAAACAGAACAATCGCATTTTGCTAAACGGTATGAATAAAGTAATATTTTTTTTAAGTTTAAATCAACTGTAAAAATATTATTAAATTCAGAAGGCTGATTAAAATCCTGATTCGTAGTAAATATTGCAAGATTATTTTTAAGTAAATAATGTTCATACGCGCTGTTAACCGCAGCAGTTATTAAAGATTTTGTTATTGGTTTAAGAATATAATTAAATGCTCCCGCTTTAAGGCACTCGACAACCATAGGCACATCTGTTACCGCAGTAAATACAATAAATTCGGATTTAATGCCTTTTTTCTTTGCTTCTTCAAGAATTATGTTTCCATTTTTTTCAGGCATCATTAAATCAATAATAACAATATCATAAATATTTCTATGAATTTCGTGCTCGCCTTCAAGAGCATCACTGCATATTGTTATATCTTCTATCCCTTCAAATTCAAGGATTTGCTTAATAACATTGCACAGTGATTTTTCATCATCTATGATTAGTATTTTCATTTGCTTGTTTTAACTCCTTTTATTATAATAAAAGGCACAGAGGCATAAAGTTTTTTGGGGGTAAATTTCAGTAACCAACTTAATACTTTTCTGACACACAATCAAATCTCTGTAAGTTTTAATTTTATCCATAACTTTGCTCTTCTACCCCTCTGCCCCTATGCCTTTTTCCTAAACTTTCTTAACCGGTAATTTAATAATAAATTCCGTTCCTTCGCCTTCTTTTGAATTTACAAATATTTCGCCGTTATGCTCTTTAATAATTCCCCAGGCAATAGATAATCCAAGTCCAGTGCCGCCGCTGTTGAATTTAGTTGTATAAAATGGTTCAAATATTTTATCTATGTTTTTTCGAGAAATTCCCTTGCCATTATCTATAATATGAAATTCAATGTGTTCACTTCCTGATAAATTACAACTTATTTTTATTCTACCGATAATTGAATCTATAATTGCGTCTGCTGCATTTGTCATCAAATTAATAAATACCTGTTCGATTTTAACTGAATTGCAGTATAACATTGGTAAATTATCAGGTATGTCAAATTCAATATGCGAAACTCTTTTGCGGACAGCTCCGCCGCATATTAAATATGCTTTCTCAATAATTTCCTTAATAGAATAATATTCCTTACAGCTTTCTACTCCTTCACGTGAAAAATCTTTCAGGTTATCGACTATAGTTTTAATTCGATTGCTTCCGGTATTTAATTCACTTATAATCGATTTTATATTATTTATTATTTTATCAGTCTTTTTTGTTTCAATATTCTGTTGAAGTTTTTGATATTCGTCAAATATTGGTTTTAAATGTTTCCAATAGTCTTCAAGCAGTGTAACATTAAGCATAATCAGGCAATTGGGATTATTTATCTCATGGGCAACGCCCGCAACAACTTGGCCAAGAGATGCCATTTTAATATTTTGAAAAACCTGCATCTGCTGTTTTTGCATTTCTTTTTCAATTTTTACTTTTTCTGTAATATCAATTAAAACTCCCTGAATATAACTTTTATTTCCGTTATCGTCCTTAATAATATTCGCTTTATCTTCAAAAAAACATATCTCTCCGTTTTTTTTTATAACGCGAAACATTAAAATAAATTCATCTATTCCATTTTTTAAATAATTTTCAACTTCATTTTTTATCCTCGTGAAATCTTCTGCAGAAATAACAGTTGTGGTCTTTTCTTTAACTGAATAAAATTCTTCCGGAGAATAACCCAAATTTTTCACATTATCCGATACATATTTCACAGAAAAAAAATCATCAATTCTACATAATACAACAATTATATCGCTACGATTAATAATATATTCAAATTCTTTTAATTTATTGTAGGCGTTCTGTAAATTAATTTGAAAATTTTTTCGTTCTGATATATCTGATACTATGCTTAAATAGAATTCTTCATCATTTATTATTATGGGAATCCAATTCATTGATGCATAAAAAAGAGAACCGTCAAACTTTTTTAGTTTTACCTCATAATCAGTTAATGGTTTATTTTTGTTGAATAATTTTACAATTTCCTCGCGTTCTTCTTTATTAGCATAAAAATATGACGCATTTGATTTTAAAATTTTTTCTTTATTTGGAAAATTGAAAATTTTAATAAAACTCTCATTTGTTTCCAGTAAAGTTCCATCAATTTTTGTTATGGCTATTCCTATTGAGCTGCTTTTAAATATTGTTCGAAATTTTTGTTCGCTTTCTTTCAACAATATTTCTATTTTT
>JAGOBX010000054.1 GCA_017999075.1 Candidatus Babelota bacterium
GAAACAATACGAGTTTTCACGAACTATTTGATAAAAAAATCATGCCTGCTGTCAAAGATGCAGAACCTATCTTCAGCAAAAAAGGAAATGACGAAGGGGTAGAACATTTGTTGAATAAAATCGCAGATTTTTCTATTATTGATGCATTTCAATTTTTTGGTTATAAAAAGGAAAATTTAAAATATATGTTTGCGTTATCTCCATACGAAGAACTATGCTGGGCCATAAAAAAAAATAATGAAAGTCTTACTTATGCTGTAAAACAATTTTTGAAAAAATATAAAAAATCGGGAAAATTCGATAAAATATTTAAAAAATATCTCGGAGTCTCAGAAAAAGAATATAACAATATGCTAAAAAAATAATAATTAAAATAACTAAATTATTCGGCAGCCGGATAAAAAAATATATTAATGAAAATAATCATTCAGAGGTAAAAACGAAAAATGATGTTTAATATTTATTTTTTCCAAAAGTTCAGACATCCTTAATTTTTCATTTCTCCAATAAATGTTATGCGCATCAAAATCAGAATACAGAACTTTCAATTTTTCGCCTAATTCAGGATTTAATTTTGATAATAGTTCTATCATTTTATCAACAGGAGCAGAATTTTTATTTAAATTTTCAAACTCTATTTTTTTTACTTTAAATTTTAAAATATCAGATACAATAGAATCAATATCAGTAAAATACGGTATTATAGGCCCTACATGAACCCAAACATTTATTTTTTCATTAATCAAATTTTCTATAGATGAAAGCCGTTTTTTATACGAAGGAGAACCATTTTCAAATAATTCCGATATTTTTTCATTTTTATCAGATAAAGTAAAAAAAACTGAAACTTTAGGTAATTTTTTTAATATATCTATATCTCTCAAAATCAAATCACTACGGGTAAGTATCACTGTTTTAATTTTATGTTCAGCTAAAATTTCAAGTATTTTCCTCGTTAATTCATATTTTTTTTCCACTGGCTGATAAACTTCTGTTATAGAACCAAGAAGCACTTTTTCAGGTTTAACCTTTTCAAGTTCCTGTTCAAGCAGAAAAGGAGCGTTAATTTTTATATCAACAAAACTTCCCCAGTCGCGTTTGGATTTCAAATTACGTTTTGAATATCTGGCATAACAGTACAAACACGAATATTGACAGCCGACATAATGATTTATAACATAATCAGCAAGGGAAATCTGAGTCCTGCTCAAAATCTTTTCAGCGCAAATTTCATTAAATTTCATTTAACTTTTTCTATAGCTCTTTTAAATCCCGGGAAAGAACCGAATATTGTTTTTTCACTTACGCAATAAGCAAGACGAAAATAACCCGATCTTCCAAATCCTGTTCCAGGCACAGCAAGAATATTTTCACTTAATAAAATATCCTTGAATTTAACATCATCTTCTATTGGTGATTTCACAAATAAATAAAACGCTCCTTCCGTCTTATATATTTCATAACCTGCAGAAGTTAAAAAATCATATAAAATATTTCTTCTTCTCTCATATAAAAATTTATCAACCTGAACGCTGTATTCATAAATCAGATTTCCTATAACTCTTTGCATAGTGGCTGAGGCATTAACAAATCCAAGAATTCTGTTGCACATAACCATAGCGTCAAACAATTCCAATTTTCCTTCACAATCAGGATTTATTAAAGCGTATCCAAGACGTTCTCCTGGCAGAGATAATTCTTTAGAATACGAATTAACAATTATTGTATTCTGATAAATATTAAGCATTGACGGAATTTTTCTATCATCATAAATTATGTTTCTATATGGTTCATCCGATATTATATAAATAGGCCTTCCAAATTTTTCCGAATATTTTCTCAGCAAATCCGCCAATTGAACAAGATTAGATTCAGAATAAACTTTTCCTGTAGGATTATTCGGGGAATTAATAATTATAGCGCTGGTTTTATCTGATATGCTTTTTTCAATATTTTTAATATCAATATCAAAATCAGAAGTCGAATCAGCAATCTCAATAATTCCTCCATGATTATCTACATAAAAAATATATTCGGCAAAATAAGGCGCAATCAGTATAACTTCATCGCGTTTATTCAAAATACTTTTTAACGCTATATTAATTGCGCCTGCAGCGCCAGAAGTCATAATCAAATTGTTGATTGAAATCTTTTTGTCATATATTTCAGATAATCTTGATGCCAATTTATTTCTTGTATCCGGATACCCGGCATTCGGCATATACGAGTGGTTTTCAGGTTTACGTTCACAACATAATTTAGAATAGCAATCAAAAAAAGCATCAGGAGGAGGAGCATCAGGATTTCCAAGACTGAAATCAAAAACATTTTCAGCTCCGTATTTTATTTTTAATTCATTGCCTGTTTCAAACATTTTTCTAATCCAGGACGAATGAGTCAACTGTTTCTTTATTTTTTTCGAAATATAATTTAACTTAGACGGCATTTAATTTCCTCCAATTTTTTTATGAAAAATTTAATTAAAAAAAGTTATAATATTTTTTCAATTACTCCTGCGCCAATAACCGAATCATTATCATAAAATACTGCAAATTGTCCTGGAGCTATTGATTTTTGAGGAGTGTCAAATTTTACATTAACCTCACCATCATTCAATGGACTTATCACAGCTTCAGATTCTTTATGCAGATACCTTATTCTGCATTTCACCTTTAAATCATAATCAAGTTTTGAAATTTGTATCCAATTCAAATTTTTAACAACCAGTTTATCATTCAAAAGATATTGTTCGGTTCCTACATAAACTATATTGTTCTGTTTATCTATTCTTGTAACATACAATGGTTCTTTGTAACTTATTCCAAGACCACGGCGCTGGCCGATTGTATAATAAATAATTCCTTTATGTTCGCCTAATGTTTCTCCCCATTCAGTTTTCACCAATCCATTTGAAACAGCGGTTTTATCCAATAATTCAGTATAATCTCCAGAATAAAAATCCTGACTTTCTTCCTTGCGAGATGCGGGCAGTTTTAATGAACCGGCAATTTCTCGAACCTTTTTTTTTGTTAAGCCAGCAAGCGGAAAAATTATTTTAGAAAGCTGTTCCTGAGATAACAGCGACAAAAAATATGTTTGATCTTTTGATAAATCAGCAGCTTTTTTCAGCAAATATCTTTTTATATGTTCATCATATTCTATTTTAGCATAATGACCTGTCGCAAAATTATCAAACGATACTCCTATTTTTTTTATATTGCTGAGCAAAGCGTTAAACTTAATATTTTTATTGCATATAACGCAAGGATTAGGAGTTCTTGCATTATGATATTCAGATTTAAAATAATCAATAATAACCTTGTTGTATTCCTCTGACAGATCAACAATATGAAGCGGAATATTAAGTAGTTCTACGGTTTGCCTGATTGTCTCAAGGTCTTCTTTCTCATGACTGCTGAAACAAGCGTCTTTATAGTTTGCTGGAGAAAATTTTTCATTCCAAATTTTCATTGTAACGCCTATTACATTATATCCTTTTTCCAGAAGTAAAGCAGCAGACACTGAAGAATCTACTCCTCCACTCAATCCTACAATTACTGTTTTCACATTATTATTTCCTTTATTTACTAAGTTTTAAATATCGAAAATTAAAAATTTTTATATTTATTCCGTATATTATTTTTGAATTATTTCAGCTTCAAAAACCTCAAACAAAGTATTTTTATTTTTCCATAAATCCATATCGCCGCCGGCTTTTATAGAAAGATGGGCAAGAGTAGTTTCAATATCCCAATTTTGTTCCACTGCAACCTGCGGCAGAAATACAGCCTGGTAAAATCCGTTTTTCAAAATAATTCCATGTTGGCCGATTATAATATCTTTATATGAATTAATTTTTTCCGGCACGGATAATACACTTATCTCAATATCAACTTCTTCAAATTCTGATTTTGAAAGCGCAGTGAAACGAGGATCATTAAAAGCAGCATTATAAGCATTTTCTATAACAGCGGTATAAAGCGGTTTATAAGGTAATATGTATCCTATACATCCTCTCAAAGCTCCGGAAATATGAAGAGTCACAAACACTCCTCGCTTTTCTTTAAAAAAATCATCAATTTCAGATTCATCAATTTTCAAAATTTTACCTGTGTCCAAATATGTTTTAATTGTTTTTTCAGCAAGTTCAATTAAAAAAATTTTTTGAGTGCTGCTCATTGCCATTAAAATCATCTCCTTTTCTAAAGATTAGATGCTTTTTTTATCGGATCCTCAATCCCTGCGTTTTTAAATCCTTTTTCCCTTAAAATACACGCCGGGCATTTTCCGCAAGGAGGTTTTGTTCCGTTATAACAAGTATGACTAAGTCCAAGAGCTTCCATAGCGTCAAGTTTAAGCGCAAGTTTCACAGATTCAGATTTAGTCAAAAACATCAGCGGAGTAAAAATTTTAAATTTACACCCCATTCCAAGCGATATTGTTTTTTCAAGAGATTTCATAACATCATTTCTGCAATCAGGATAATTAGAATAATCTGTCTGGCAAACCCCTGTCACTATATTGAAAATTTTTTTTGTGTACGCATAAGCCGCTGCAAAAGTTATAAAAATCAAATTTCTTCCAGGCACAAAAGACACTGGAATACCTTTTGGCTTTCCTACAGGATTTTCTACTGATTTATCAGTAAGCGATGACCCGCCAATCTGCGAAAAAGCTGGTATTTTGATAATATTCAATTTCACTCCGGCAAGTTTTGAAATTTGTTTTGCTGAATTCAATTCAATTCTATGTTTCTGCCCATAATCAAAAAATACAGTTTCCACATAATCAAATTTTCGTTTAGCCCAAAACAAACACGTTGTAGAATCCTGGCCTCCGGAAAATACAACAACACACTTTCTTTTATTTAAAGTTACCATAATTTTCCCTTCTGAAAAAATTATTTTATTTTATGCTTCAATTCATTAAGTTTTATCGCCGCATCAGCAGCAAAATCAGATGTAGGGTCAATCTTAAGAAGCAATATATATAAATCATACGCATCTTTATAATTATTATTTTTATAATATAACCCTGCAAGTTTTGATAAAACCTGAATATTATTTTTATCCAAATTATAAAGTTTTTCATATAATTTCACAGCATCAGTGAAATTACTATTTTTTTCCAATACCGAAGCAAGAGTTTTGATAAAAACCGTATTTTCAGGTTCCATATCAAACGCTTTGTTTAATTTTTTTATTGCTTCCGGAATTCGCCCAAGTTTAGCAAATAACTCTCCGCTCTGATAATAATATGAAGAAGGTTTAATATCGAATTTATCACAAAGTTCAAAAAGTTTCAAAGCAAACTCATAATTTTGAAGGTAAATAGAACTGAGCGCAAGATTATAATTCAATTTAAAATCATTCACTCCGTTCTCATATAATTTAAACATAATATCATACGATTTTCTATAAATCCCTTTTTCAAAATAAATTGAAGCGTAACGCATTGAACTGAGTAAAATTTTAGAATCAATTCTTCCTGAAATCGAATCAAACATTTTCGAATATGAACCAGCTGCTCCGGCAATATCATTAAATTCGAAATACAAATCACCAACAACGTGAAATAATTTTTTCTGTTTAGGATCGATATTCAAAGACTTTGAAAACAATTCAAGAGCTTCTTTTTTTCTTTCTGATTTCAGATAGGCTTCAGCAAGAAGGGTTAACGGTTCCGAATCTTTAAGTTTACTAACAGCAAATTCTAAAAAGGGTTCTGCTTTTTTATGTTCGTTTTTATAAATAAGCAATTTCCCGAAAATTTTATTAAATTCAGGATTATCATTTTTCGAATTAAATGCTCCCGATTTATAAATTTCACTATATGCCTGTTCATAATTATTAAGATAATATGAACAAAAACCTGAATACAAATAATATTTAGGGGTAACTGAATTTTTCAATTTATTGTTGATGATCAATCCATTAAACAGCCTCGAAGAATCTTTATAATTTTTTATATTAAAGGCGGCAATCGCAAATTTTTCTATTGAATTCGAAGTTTGACTGCCAAAATTTTTCACAAATGAATAATAGTGGTAAGATTTAGAATATTCTTTCAGTTCGTAATAAAAATCACCTGTTTTTACAGAAATATTATCAAGATAATCCAGCGATTCTTTATCTGTAATTTTATTTTCAGCAATATTCCTTATAAAATTATCATAATACTGTATTAGTTCTCCGTCAATTTTATTTCCGGAATTTAAATAGGTCTCTGCTGCATACCTGAGAATATCTGATTTTAACTTAGGGGCAATCTGTTTTTCCAGCAGCAGATTATTAAACTGCACTAATGAATCCGCATATTTTTTTGATTTCATTAACGAATATGCGTATTCAAAATTCTGAATTTGGTTTCTGTTTCCTATCTTATTATATAATTCAGCGCATTTATCGAACTCATTAATTTCAAAATATGATTTAGCAAGTTTTTCATTAATCTTCTCATAACTGTGCCTGATCTTTGATAACGAATTCAAATATCCTGCAGCGTTCTGATAATTTTTCAAATTAAAATACAGATTCCCCAAAAAATATAAAGCTTCCATATTTTCAGGATTATATTTTACGGCAATTTTATAAAATTCGGCAGCTTTATTCGAATTGTTATTTGCATCAAAAAACTTTGCAGCTGCAACAGCATATTCTTCAGAAGGATGCATAGAATATAATTTCAAATAATATTTTTCTGCTGAAACTGCATCCCCGGTTTTATTATAAATATCTGCCAGCGCATTAAAAATTTTTATGTTATCGGACTTGTCTTCAACTAACGCCAGATATTTCAGCGCTTTCTCAAATTTTTTAATTTCATAATAATATAATCCTATAGCAGCATATGGAATTGTGAGATTATAATTCATCTCTGAAAGTTTATTGAAATAATTTTCGGCTTTTTCAATATTTTTCAGCTGAAAATAAGTATTTCCCGCAATACTGTATAATTCTTTTTTAGAATTATCGTCAAAACCATCTATGCCGTTTTCGAGTTCTTCGGAAATTTTTGCGCAATCTTCATATTTTTGAAGATCATAATTTATTTTTATTTTTTTAAACAATGACGGATAATATCTTTTATCTTTAGGAGAAATACTTTTAGAAAACATATCATAATATTTTAAAGCTGAATTATATTCAGTTTTATCATAAAATATTCCGCCAAGATAATACGCAAAGTCATAATGGACCTTATCTCCTGTCTTTTCATATTCAATAAAATAATCTGCTGCATTTTTATATTCTTTATTCATCCAGAACACAACCGCAATATTGTAATTAAGATTCTTTAAAGATTTTTTTGCAGCAGGATTCATCCTGTTAACAAGTTCTATTATTTCTTTGTACCGCTGACTATTAAAATAATAAAGCATAATATATTCAAGTTTATCGAATTGATAATCAGAAGTAATATTAAAATATTTTATAATATATTCCGCTGCTTTATCCGGTTTATCAAGTTTTCTGTAAGAAACTATAATATGTTCAATTAAATCCGGACGGGTTATTTTATCAAGTTTTTCATAATATCTTACTGCATTCGCATAATCAGAATTTTCATAAAATAATTCTGATATTTTCAGATAAATATCAGGTTTACCTGAATTAGTATATTTGTCATACTGTTCATAATAATAAGCTGACGATGCCGGATCAGTTTTCTCATAAAATTCTGCAAGTCGTATGCACGCATCCTGCTGTTTATATTCGAATTTAAAAGCAAGATAATAATAATAACGCGCGGCATCAATATTATTCAATTTTTCAAAACTTTCAGCTAATATCCTGAAAATTTCAGGATTTTCCTTATGAATCTTTATGTATTTTTTAGAATAACTTACAGAACTCGCGTAATCGCCTGATTCGAACATCTTATTTATTATTTTTAAATACGCGCCGCTTAACAGTTCTGTAGATGAAGTGATTGAAAAATGAGCAGCTGCAAGATTTTCCACATTATTAAAATCCCCTGTTTTATAATAATACTCTATTCCTGATTTTGCGGATTGAATTATAAAAAACCTTGTTTTTTCCGAAACACCGATTTTATAAAATTTATGAAATGATTCGGCGTAATATTTATAATCTCCGGTTTTTTCTGCAAGCCTGAAATATGCCGAACCGAATTTAAACAAATCTTCTTCTGAAATTTTACTGCCTGACAGTTTTGAATAATTTTCAAAACATTCTGCTGCTTTAAGATAATCTCCGGTTTCATAAAAAATCCTGCTTAGTCTAATAAGTGATTCAGAATCGTTTTTATTCAAAGCAACATATTTTTCATAATATTCTTTTGATTTTTTTAAATCATTCATATCAAAATATAAATCAGCGGCAGACTTTATTTTTGAATAATCGCTATTATCAAATTTCAATAATTCATCCATGCATTTCAACAACTCGTTTTTATTTCCGAGCTGTTCATAAATTTTAATGAGTTTTTCAAGCATTTCCCTGTTTTTAGGTTTTTCAGAAAGATAAATATTATATTGACGTGCAGCATTCAGCCAATCATTCTGCTTTAAAAACAAATCCCCCAGTTTTTTATTCAAATCGTAATTTTTAAAAAGATTTCTTGCAATAACATACAATTCTATTATTTTTTCAGGAGGCAGATATTTTTCAGATAATTCCGCAATTTTTAACAATTCATTATAATCTGCTGTTTTTACTGCGCCGGCAGCAAGATACGAAGCAGCTTCAGATTCTTTTCCAATATAATACAATGACCATCCATACTGCAAACTTAAATCTGCAGAACTTAAAACCACATCTCCAAGTTTTTTAAAAATTTCAGATGCCGCAGAAAATGATTTTGAATTATAATATGATTCTGCCAGTTTCACTAAAACCATAGTATCAGATTTGTCATATTCGTAAGCATTTTTAAAGTTTTCAATCGCTTTTCCATATTCCGCTGCCGCAAGATTCAATTCTCCAAGTTTAACATATATGTCTTTTTTTATTTTCTTTATATTTCCGGAATAATATTCGTCTGTTTCTATCATTGTAAATAATTTCCATGATTCCTGAAGTTTTCCTATTTTATATGCAGAATAAGCAAGAGTGTAAAAAGACTGTTTATCAAGAAGTTTTTGAATTTTTTGATCGCCAAGATATTTATAAGAATCAAAATAATTCCCTGTGTTGTACAAAGCTATACCGGCAAATATTTGGGATTTTTCTGCTAAATCTATAGTCTTAATATCAAACTTAGTGTTTTTAAAAAGTTCTATTGTTTTTATATAATTTCCGGCAATAAAATTAAATTCTATTTGTTTGAAAAGATAATATTTTTCAACGCCGGAATTTTGCAGAATTTCTGATAAACAGCTGATCTCAGCAGCAGTATCTCCTGTCAATCTTGCAATTTCAAATTTATACTTTAATAATTCATAATCTAATTTTGATTCATAATCAGATGAAGAAATTAATTTATCATATAAATCAGCAGCTTTAGATATATTTCCTGATTTATAATAACATATAATTTTTTGTTTTTCATTTACATTCAGATTGCCGTCTGATTTTTCTAAAATCCCTGCTGCTTCTGTATAACCGGAATCATTAAAATATGAAAAAAATTCTATATTGGCAATTTCACTGTCTTTAAAATCAAGTTTACCTATGTTAAACAACGCTTCTTTATATTTTTTAGTTTCATATTGTTTTCTTATTAAATTGATCTTACTTTTATCAATTATTCTTTTTAATTTTCCATTTATATTAATTTTTCTTTTATTCATCAATGATTCGACATATTTCAAAAGTTTTTCATTATCATCAGACAAGTGGTACGACTTAACAATAAGTTCAATTGCAGAATCAGAATCATCATTTTCAAATTTTTGAAGCAGTTCAGAAGATTCATTATATTTTCCTAATTCAATTAATCTGTCGGCTTTAATCATTGAAAACGTTTTTATTTCAGATTCATTCATATATTTCGAATTAACAAGTTTATCAAAAAACTTTTCAAAATCCGGATAATTATTCACTGATAAATACTCAAGAAATTTAACTGCAATCTTGTTTTCAAAACAAAAATTCAATGATGTTTTTGAAACAAATGATTTTTCTATCAAAGAAAACCATATATTTTTAATGTTTTCAATATCCGCAGGTTTTAAATGATTAGCGCATTCAAACCGCATCATTAAAACATCTTCTTCCTGCTTAAGGGATGAAAGCTGTTTATCAGCGTCTTCAAAATTTCCATTTTTTATATTCATCTCAGCAGTATATTTTATAATGCCTGGTTCAGGGTTTATCCCTGATTTATCAAGAACTTTAACATAAAACAATATTTTTTCAGAATTTTTTGTTTTAACATAATACTTTAAAATTTTATCAGCAAATTTTACTGATCCTGTTTTGTTGAAATGAAATTCGGCAAATTCTATTGATTTTTCCAGGTCACCTGATTTAATATAATAATCAGCCAAATACTCCGATATTTTCAAAAGGTATCCATCGAGTATTTCTTGATTATTTGAATTTTTCAAAAATCCGTAAGCTTTTAAATAATTTTTTAATTTCAAGTTATCATTATCCGTTTTTGATTTATAATATGATATACCAAGTCTATTTTTTTCCTCATCATTAATAACATAACCGAAATCTGAAACAAGTTTTTCATATGTTGAAATCATCTTTTCGAAATTATTTGTTTTATTTGATATTTCGGCTATTTTAATCAAAATTTCTTTATCTTTAGGTTCAAGTTTATGGTATTCAAAATACATATCCAGTGATTTATCCATTTTTCCAAACTCATAATATGCATAAGCAAGATTCTTAATTATTTGTTTGGTTTTAGGAACCTGTTCATAATATTCTATAGCTGTTTTATAATCATTCTTATTAAAATAATAATCTGCTATATTTTCGGAATATTCTGAATTCTTCTGCAATTTCAAAATCAAAATAAGAGTTTTTATATATTCATCATTTCGGTTTAACTGTTTGTACGCATTTGCAGCGAGTTTCAGCAATTTTTCATTATTGTTGATTTTAATTTTTTCAATAATTTCAATCTGTTTTGCATAATTTTTTGTAATACTATAAATTTCAAGTTTTCTGTCTGCAATAAGTTCTGAATATTTTTCAGGATATAATGTCAAAAACTGTTCAGCTTCATTAAACATCTTTTTTGACATGCAGTAATCTGTAGCTTCAATTAATAATTCTTTAAATCCGGTTTTTTCAAAATTCTTTATCTGGGGAATCATATTTAAAATCTTTTCCGTAAAACCTAGTTTTATTCCAGAATTCGCGTATTTATAAATATCTTCTTCTTCCATATTAATTTTATAAAGATTTTGAATCTCCGAATAATACTTATAGCTTTTTGAATAATCCTGTTTTGCATAATAAAATGAAGCTGCATTTTTCAATATTCTTTTTTTAGATTCTTCATTATCACTGTATTCAATATATTTCACTGCTTCTTCATAATTATTCAGCATTGAATAACATTTGAATTTTATATAATTCATTTTTGTTTTATCAATAATTTCCGAAAATTTCGAAACGGCTTTCAAAGCTTCATCAATTTTATTTTTATCAATAAGCATTAAAATATATGCGGCAGAAAGTTCTTTTAAGTCATCGCTGTTTCTGGCAATAAATTCCGAATCCAAATATTTAGCCGCTAATTTCATAAAAACTTCAGGGTCAGATGCTGAATTTTTTAAAAGTTTAACAGCAATATTATTTTTTTGAACATATTTTTTTATTGTTTCACTGGACCCTGTTTTGGACATAAGGTTTTCAAAAATATTTTTTTTGTCCGCATCAGGCACATTGATTTTTTCAACGCAATCCGCTAATATAATCATATATTCCGTGTTATTAGAATATTTCATCAGCAATTCATAAGCTTTTTGGTAATCTTTTAAATAATAATAAGACTGCCCTATAAGTTGCGCGATATAATCGCCTTCATATTTATTTTTTTTGACAGACGAATTATACTCTTCAACAACTTTGTTATATCTCTGACTGTTGAAATTACAAGTTATAACCTCTTTAAAAAATTTATCCGAACCTGTTAATTCCTTGTAAAACCCGTATATTTCTGCAGCTTTAACATAATTCTTATTTTTATATTCATTTCCAGCGGCAAACTCTGCGCATAATATCATATAATCTTTTATTTCCCGCGTTGGATCAGGTAGTTTTTTCAAAATCTCAAGAGCTGCCGGATAATATTTTTCTTTCAAAACATTATTGTCGGCAGCCCTGAAATACGCTATTCCGTATTTTTCTGCGTCAGAATTCTTAAGTTTAGAAGATTCTAATTTCGAAAAATATTCTATTGACTTCTTGTAATCGCCTGTTTCAAAAAACAATCCGGCAAGTTCCATTACAGCTTCACCATCGTCTTTTTTTATAAAAATATATTTTTCAAAATATTCTGCAGATTTTTTTAAATTGTTATATTTTTTTTATAAATCAGCCAATTTTTTAAGTTCTGATTAAGTGTGTTTTTTTGATTTTACAAGTTCTTCA